>DPLR01000696.1 GCA_003541895.1 Cytophagales bacterium
TTTTACAATAGACAACGTCGTCATTCTGCTCTACAGTACATGAACCCTTGTCAGTATGAGTTATACAAGATGGCGGCTTAACCCTATGTCCACTTTTTCGGGTGAAGATCAGATCTGACTCAGATCACCCAAACCATATACGCTCGGCACGAGCATGCGAAGGCGCTTGTTTTCACGAATCTGTTGGTCAATCCATGTCGAGCCAAAAAGCCGGACATATTTCACACCTATGCTCTTTAAGATAGCTACAATACGTTCGGCATGCTTGCCGGACAAACCAGCGTTTGTCATCAGCACGTAAGAATCGCATAAGCCATTCTCGACAAGTTTTTTAACCTTTACCACTTCATCGGAGAGATCGGAGGGATTGAGAGAATGTTGAATCTTACTCGTAAATTTGCACTGAATAACAAACCGACCACTTATGTCATCATCGCAGAATGAGTTCCACTGTCCGACGAACGCTCCATCTCGGCCACCATCGTTTGAGTCCAGAAAGGATTCAACCGTCTGGCCGAGTATCTCTCTTGTAATCGTCAGGCAGAGTTGTTGAAAACTGTTCCATCCAAGATTGTACAGATCGTACATAGCCTATTCTGTTTGTCCTCCGATTTGATCTCGGGTGTCTGGTTCAGCAAGAAATTAAAAATAGCCAGTCCAAGGAACTGCTGAATTAGTTTTTTGTTTATGGTATTTTCACAGATACCAACAGTTTGGCATTCTGTGCAAAATATAGTTCACATTATTCAGGCCAAACAATATCGAATAAGCGACAAATTGAATTTCTCCAATTGACAGGAACTTCCGCTGCATTTGTCCAATTTTTTACATATCGGTAAGCCCTAAATGGCTTATCTGAATTTGGCGGTAAATATCCTAAAGTCTCTTCAAGATTATTATTAAGAAAGACTAAACGGTCAGGTGCGTTTAGAGCATCAAAAATTGGTCCATTGAATTTTTCAGCACCTGCTACACTAACATCACCGTCATGCATAACACGGGGCAATATATTTAATGCTTTTAGATATTTTATTAAAGAAACAATGGATGCTTTGCCTCTTGCTTTAGCTATTTGGAACCGTGACTGAATAATTTTTTGAATTTCGGGAGGTAATAGTTTTAGCGTCTCACGAATTGCTAAAACCTCGGAATCCCCCTCAACAACGATAACTTCATCAGCAAAAAAAACTCTTGATAATTCATCATCAAACACCTGCAACATTTTTATTCGCTGTTTGTCATCTTCTGGTAATCCCACTAGCTTTGAAGAAATACCATAATTTACAGCAGATGCTGAGACGCCATCTAAAAGATAGAGTCTGGTTAAACTTTGCAGATCTTTTGATAAATCAATCATCCAGGGGGAATGAGTGCTGCAGATAATTTGGTCAGATTGCCCAAGGGAATATATAGTGTCTCTAAGCATATTTGCTACAGAAGGATGCAAATACTGTTCAGGTTCCTCAAAAGCAACCAAGATTGGTCTTGTTTGCAAATCCTTTTGCAATTTGAGTTTAGAATGATGGCGCAGCATCGCAAAGATGCAAGTCCTTATTAAGCCCGTACCCTGCTTGGAAGCCTCTGTTTTAATATTGGAAAATAGTGAGATATTATATTTTGGTTTAAGGACTTCAACCAATCCTTGAAGTGAAGGTTCAATTGAAATACCACACTGAGGGAACACTTCACAAATTATTTTATTTACATCCGCAAGCAATACAGAAATGAGTGAATTTTCATCCGTTGGGTTCATTTGTTGCTCTAGGGTCTCTAAATTTTGTTGAATAGTAGTAGCGACAGGATTTCCCTGGATTAAATCCTCAAAAAGCAATGATAAACATTCACCAAGAATATAACGTTTTTCTGATGAATCAATATCCTTTGTGTTTGTAATGGCAGGGACATGGATAAGACGAGGGAGTCTGGATAACACATTGCGTGGTATTCCACCAGGATTTTGAACCCATGTTGGTTCAGCTTCAATAGCAAAATTTAATGCACTCGGTACGCTTCTTTCCCATCCTTTTTTTAATTTAAACTCTTGATCAGTTGTATTGAAGGCTTCTTGAATTTCTTCTTCATCTAACCCTGCAGCGATTAAATCGCCTATGCTTTTTGCATTACCGAATTCCGGTTTTGGAGTAAAAGGATATTCTTTCGTTTCTATAATTGGTTTATTTGAGGTTGATATCAAAGTTTTTCGATATATAAATTCGCCGTTGATAACGCGGCCACGAAAACCTCGGCTAGCAGCAACGTCTCCTGGGATTTCGTGAATATATCCCGTGATTACTGTTTGTTCCGCACGCGTTCCGTCCTCTCTTTCATGAATGTCATTCTGAGTCAACTTTTCTGACTCAAGTGAAAAAAGAGCTTCAAGTGCAGCAATTACAGAGCTTTTGCCTGTATTGTTGGGACCAACAAGAAATGCCGCAGGTTCAAAAAAAATATCAGCATCGACTATTCTACGAAAATTTTGAATTGATAAACGACAGATACGCATATGGTTTGTCTCCTATCATTACCAACTAAAAAGTTTTTCTTTCTGAATGAGAAGGCGGAGGTCACAAGCCTTGAGGCTGTCGACGTGTTATGGCTCGTTATCATTTTTCTGAGTTCGGGTCAGGCCAAGATAATCTTTTAATTTTATAATATAACCACCCCAAAATAAGATGTTCCAGCGCCATTTGATCTTTTTAACCTTGAAAAGATCAAATGGCAAGTAGCGCTCTCCTCGAGTTGATATGTTCTATCCTTTTTTGAAGTTCCACTCCTTTTTAAAACAGTTCATTTTAATATCGAAAACAGCGTTATAGCCCTAAAATACGGTATGATTTAAATACACTTCTTAATCACCTAAATCAGTTGTCTTGTCCAACCCCAACCTAAACAGCCTTCAATTCTCCCATTGGTTCACACTCAAAACCTAATATTAATAAATCAATTCATCTTCTTTAAACAGTTTAGAGAACTCTTTTAAAAGACCTTCGCTAACTGGCTTATGACGCTTCCGCTTTGGCCTATCATATATAACGGATCTATCGTTTAAATAGACCTCGACTGTTCTATTCTTTCGACTTATAACTTGAGCGCCATATGTTATTATTAAAGATTCAATCTGATCGAAGGTTTGGCCAAGATAAGCTTGAACGCCATTTTTAAAAGGATTGCCATCCAACTTTGGCTTTGTTCCCAGCGATGGTCGAACGTACTTAGGCTCTCCATAAATATGTCTTAACAACTCTTCCAAATTAGCTTCAAAGTCTATATCGTTGCGAAAATCCAGATATACCTTTGATTTCAAATAAGATGGCAGTGAGGCTTTAGGTTCACCCTCTCTCAAAATAGCAACGAATTTTGAATCAGAATTTGTATTATTAAACATTTCGCCTGTTACTATGTTTTTCTCATACCCCACACCGCCTTTTCCTTCATCTGCCTTCAATGCAAAGTTCCTGGTACAAACCAATAGAACAAAAGCAGATTCCCTTATTGAAGTTTCCATATATTTTGTCAATTGTGAGCCTGGGGATAAGTCCCACTGATCCAGAAAAGTATAAACACCCTTATTATGAAGTCTTTCAGCTAAGAATCTTACCCAATCTTTGTGGGAAGAAGAGTCCCAAGAATAGCTGATAAAGCACTTTGTATTTGACATTGTATCCCTATTTGAATGCTAGCAAGTGATTCTATGTTTCCGATGCCCCATGCTTTTTTGAGGTGACCACCAGAAAGATCAAAGACCAATCGTCATAATAATTCTGTTTAAGTGCAAACCATTAGCTGATCCCGCCATAGCGGGACTGATCGTGACTCGACTGAGCATTCGACCCTGAGTCTGCCGAAGGGCTCGCTGAAGTCCGAAAACTCTACGCATAAAAGATTTATTTACTGGATAGACATTAAATATGATTTTCAGTTTACGCTTTTCTTTTGAACAATCAATAACCTTTTCATGCTTCATTATTTTTCCTTGAACCTTTTTTAACGAAAGCAAACAGACATGGGTTGACCAGGGAAACGGGAAACGATTTGCCAGAGATTGAACCCCCTGAAAACTTACTAATTCGCTTTTTCCAGACGCTGTCTAGAATTTGCCCGACGGATCGCCATCATCAGATTTTCCAGACGGTGTCTGAAAAATGTTCTTGTACACCAAATAAAACGATCTAATCTTGCAGAGATTGCTCTTCGCAGAGCCTCGACCTTACACAACAAGATACACCGAAGAAGTATCGAATGCCTCCTCTGGTGGCCCATGCCAAGTACTATTGTTAAATACGCAAGGCTCATAAGTCTCGTGGCTATAAGTAAAGAATGCCATTGACCACCGGTTCTCGTCTCCGAAAAATCGAAGCCGACACAGGTGCGTTGGTACATTCCTAAGCCACTCAATGTGTTCTTCACGAGATTCCCCATACAGCTTTGCGTTAAAATTTTTTTCAACATATGGCTCCGTGTATGCATCAACATAACAAAATTTCCCACGGAACCAAACTTCAATCCGGTTGTACTTTCCGGCATAAAATTTCTCAGCGTGCGCTAAAATACGCTCTCGAATTTTCGGCTGTATTTTTTGGGGGATATTAACGCCACCTGATTGAGGATCGCAAACCCATATTTTTCTGAGCATCGGAATACTCCTTTTCTAATTCGAATGTTGCGGGCAATTTGTCGGGCGCGTTGTTTTGCCAGATCTAGTTCACCCAATGGTCCGCTATTTTTACAGATACTGCTCTACGAAGTCACGCGGTCTTAAGATGTAAATGCCTTTATAACCGGTCAACTTCAATAGATGCTTATCACCGCTTACGATTATTTCGCATTTTCCGGCAATGGCGCATTCGATGAATTTGTCATCGTCGTGGTCCTCGCAGATGGATATGTCGATGCCTCGCGTATCAACGAGTTGCCCGTGGATGGTAACCAATTCAATAATTGGCGCTATGTCGACATGTGGGTATTCGTAAGAAAGCTCATTGGCGACTCTTTGGTATTCAGAAAGGATTTGTTCGGATAAGACTATTTGAAAGGTTTTAGCCTGCCACTCCTGGAGGATTTGTGCCGGCGGGCCGCTGAAAAAAATCCCTGATATGAAAACATTTGTATCAAGGATTATTCTCATCATTTTCGACCTCTGACCTTTAAAATGGCCTTTCTAATGTCGGATTTTTTCATGCCGACTTGCCTTCCCTTTTTTCTCGCATCGGCAATAAGGTCTCCAAACTCATCAAGCGAAGGCGGCGATATGTTTTTAAAGATGACGACGTCCTTGTCACCGACAACAACAAATTGTGACCCGACCTTCAAATTTAATTGTTTTCTGATATTTTCAGGAATAACGACTTGTCCTTTTGAGGACATTTTGGTGGTACAAACATCTACCATTTTAGCCTCCATGAATCTATTGAATCTTACTGGTAGGAATGTATGACAACCACCGGAAAAAATCAAGCTTGTTGATTGGTCTGTATTGATTGGCAACGAGCAAGTGTATCATCAATCAACATGTCCTCCATAGCAGGCTACTGCGAAGAGTGGATTAAATTGAAGATAAGCCTTTATTTATGTCAGGTCCGCAAATGCAGCTTCTATTGCATCAGCGAGATCCATGGGTGAAAGGCAAACCTGCATTCCCCTGACACCGGCGCTGACATATATCCTCTCATGCAACTGGGCAGTCTCATCTATGTAGGTGGGAAAAAGTTTCTTCATACCTATGGGCGAGCACCCGCCGCGTATGTATCCGGTTACCGGAAGAAGCTCCTTGACCTTGATCATCTCAACGCTTTTGGAATGAGAGGCCCTGG
>DPLR01000286.1 GCA_003541895.1 Cytophagales bacterium
ATGCAGCATTCTTTAGATTTTTTGTGGGCGTGTTTTTGTTTCGTTCGTTGTTTCTTCTTTTGAGTTTAACTGTTTTTCCTTCTTGGTTTGGATTTCGATTTATTGAAATCATTCCCTTCTTGGCTATTTACTTTGTCAGCATTTATTTTTCAGCGGTAAAGAAATATACACCCGCCAGATTTTTGGTGGCAGCTTATTCCTTTCTCGTCTTTGGAATTATCCATAAGATTTTTCAATACTTTAACATCCCATGGATGCCTTTGGGTGAGTTATCTCACTACAGTCTCGGATTTAGTTTTATTGTTGAAATGCTTCTGCTGTCGTTCGCCATCAGCGACAAGATCAGGCATATTAAACTAGAGAAGGAGGAAGCGCAGGCGCGCACGATAGAGCAACTCAACGAAAATCAAAAACTGAAGGATATTCGCGAGCGAGCGCTTAAAAAAATCATTTCGCAGCAACGAACGAATATCAGTTTAAAGGATCAAGTAAATCTTGAACTTGAAGATAAAGTAAGAGAACGTACGCGCGAAATCGATTTGAAAAATGCCCAGCTAGAAGAGAATAATTTAAAGTTAATCAATCAGGCAAACGAGATCAACAAACTCAACTCAATGCTTGATCTTGATAACTGGAAATTGAAAAATAAAGTGAAAGAAGTACTCGAAGAACGAATGCACGAGAAGGAAATGGATTATCAAGAGTTCCTTACACTTTATCCGGATGAGTTGACGTGCTTTCGGTTTTTGGAGAACTTAAAGGGGCAGGAAGAATTTCACTGCCCTAAATGCAAGAACACAAAGTGCTCACCTGGCTCGCAAAAATTTTCAAGAAGATGTACACGTTGTGGTTATAATGAGTCGATAACAGCCAATACTCTCTTTCAGGGTGTAAAGTTTCCCATTACTAAGGCTTTCTATCTGGCTTATATAACAACCATGGGAAAATCAAATACCACCCTTGAAACACTTTCTGAAAAATTGGATCTCAGGTTAAATACAGCGTGGTCGTTTCGGCAGAAAATTAAAGACAGACTTAGCCATTCGAAACCCATTGAGTCATGGGAGCAAATCATTTTGGACAGCAAGTCGTCATCAAAAAAAGATAAAACCGTAAAGGTTTAGCGTGTAACTTTAGGATATGGGAAGAGGATGCTCAATTCTTTTTGCATTTATTTTATCTTATTCGGCTGCGGCACAATCGCTCGTGCAAATTACGGATGATGTGGATCATCGCGATTTTATGCCCTCTGATTTGCTCTATTTTGTAGACGATTCAAACAAATTTACTTTCGAGGATATATCGAAGGAAGAATTCAATTCTAACTTCCGCAAAAACAGTTTCTACCAAAATTCAGATTTTAAGAAGAACTCATCGTATTGGATAAAGCTTGTATTGTATCTCCCCACTACCTCAGAAAAATTTTGGCTTTTAGAGTTTTACGATCAAACCATTGATAGTTTAACAGCTTATGTGCCACAACCAAACGGGGGTTATAAAAAAGTACAGTTGGGCGATCATCAACGGTTTAAGTCGCGCCTTTTTATTCATAAAAATTTTGAACTACCGATAACCTCCGTTCCTCATTCTACCAGCGTTTATTATTTCAAAATTAGATCACACGAGTTTGCCGACATGCGAGTGGCACTTCGCTCTACCAGCTATTTTGTTTACTATGCTTTGAATGAATACTATTTGTATGGAATGTTTTATGGAATGATACTCATCATTTCCCTTTATAATTTCATGGTGTACCTCGCTATTCGCGAAATCAAATTCATCTATTACATCTGCTACATTATAAGTGTAGCGCTATATGCGATGAGTTATGATGGCATCGGCTTTCAGTTTCTATGGCCCAATCAACCGTGGTTTAATGATTGGGCGGTAGGTATTTCATTGTATCTGGTCATTCTATGGTCACTAATTTTCACGAAGCGTTTTCTGAGTGTAAGGGCGAATGCGCCAATGTTAAACAAGGTCATAAAATATGTTATCATTATCAGGTCCGCATGGTTTTTAATCAGCTTAATTGTTTTTCCAAAATTGCTTTCCTATCGGGTTTTAGAAATTATTCCATTATCAATCATATTCTTTACGGGCATTACTGTTTGGAGACAAGGATACAGGCCAGCTCGTTTTTTTGTGATTGCTTACGGGGTTTTATTCTCTGGTTTCTTTTTGCGTACGTTGGTTTATTTAAACTTCATTCCATTTACCATTGTCAGTCATTATAGCCTGCACTTCAGTTTCGTGATTGAAATGCTTTTTCTTACCGTGGCTTTGGGCGATAGGATTAAGATACTTAAAGATAACCGTGATAGGGCTCTTAAAAGGATCATTTCTCAGCAGCGATCAAATATTGGCCTTAAGGACAAGGTGAATCGAGAACTTGAACAAAAAGTACGAGAACGCACCCGCGAAATTGATTTAAAAAATGCTCAATTGGAGGAGAGTAACCTAAAATTAACCAAGCAAGCCAATGAAATAACCAAGCTTAATTCCATGCTCGATTTAGATAATTGGAAATTGAAGATAAAAGTAAAAGAGGTTTTGGAAGAGCGGATGCATGAAAAGCAAATGGATTACCAAGAGTTCCTTACCCTTTATCCCGAT
>DPLR01000582.1:0-1798 GCA_003541895.1 Cytophagales bacterium
TTTGTCCTTGCCCTCTACAACCTTAAAGGCAAAAGGGTAAACATTCCGTGGGACCCTCTTTTCACCAGCCTGGACTACGCGTTAGCGACATTGTCAACGGCTCCCAAGAAAGCAACAGTCCAAGCAATCCTATCGATGTCCGAAGCCCAAATGGATCAAGTCATGACTTACTTCTCAGCGCTAAAAGAATCGCTCAAATAAACACATACAAACATTGATACCACTAATGGACTAGCTACAACCATCATTTTGATTGCCTTGGTTGTCAAGTTAATAGTCAACAGATTAAGACGTGAGGGAGCTTAGCTTTTTGACTTCTGAAGAGTTAAGTATAACCCAAACAAAACATTGGTGACCAAACATGGCCTACCTGCGTAACGAAAAAGAAACCATAGAAGTAGATTATCCATTGGAAAAGATTTGGACAGCTATTCCTGGGGCAGTTAAGATTTTAGAATGGACAATTGAAGAGAAAAACGGCGCCTCCCATAGGGCTAAAGTAAAGACAAAAGGCGGTTTCATGGCATACAGTTCAACTCTCGAAATCGAAGTAAAATCGGTGGACGAAAATACTACTCGGATATCCCTAAACGCCGAAACCCCCGTTACTACCATAACATCAATTGTAGATTTTGGCAGAACAAGAGATCGCATGGGGCAATTCATTGAAATATTGGCTAAGTTAATAGAAAAATAGAAAACTTAAGTCTACATAAGCAAAAATCTAATATTAGTATCGACCGCTTGATTACCGTATGATTCGCGCTGTCAATTTAGGTGACAATTCTGAAAAAACAGTTCCGGTTCAAGAAGTTAAAGAGCTAGGTCTTTCGAATAATTGGCTGGAGCTTGTTGAACCAACCGAAAACGAATTACTTGCAGTCTCCGATGCAACGCAGGTGCCGGTTAATTTTTTAAAGCTGCCTCAAACAAGCGGTATTGTCGATTTACGTTTAGAGCAAGGCTATGGAATAATTAATTTTCTTTTTATGCAGGATGTAACCTTAACAAAAGAAGCGTTTCCAATAGTCATGGTTTTTTCGAAAAATTTTCTTGTAACCATCGCCAACAAAGAAGTCCAGTCAATCATAAATACTGCTAAGGAGCGTATGAGTAAAACGAAAGTTGATCCTCCCGCTCAAGTGACATATTTTATCATTGATGAAATCGTGGCCAACCATTATCTTCAAATTGAAAAACTAGAAAATCTCACAGCTAATATGGAGGAGGAGGTAGTTGAAAAAACTTCCTCCAACACGCTGAAGAAAATATTTAAGCTCAAATCAAACATGATTAGCTTCAACAAGATTCTATGGTACGAGCGTGGATTGGTTTTTAACCTGAAAAAATGCGATGGAAACTGCATAGATGCAAGAGCCCGAGCATTATTTGACTCAACCCATGAGGAATTAACAAGGCAAGTAGACATTGTTGAAACCTACCGTGAAATACTCTCAGACGCCATAAACGTGCACTTATCCGCAATCTCAAACAAAATAAACCTCTCCATAAAAGCCCTAACAGTGGTAATATTCTACTTGACTATCGTTACCACCGTTACTTCTTTTCCCAACACCGTCGCCACCTTCTTTGGAATTTCCCAATTCGGCAACACAAACATCATCATAATCATCGCTGGTTTACTTGTATCTATTATTTTACCGTTTATTTGGCTGTGGAAAAAGAAATGGCTCACTTCAAAAAGACTCGAATACGCCTAGTCCTGAATTCATCAGCTGGGAAATTTATTTGTGTTCTACGACTAATTTAATACAGATGATAATTGAATGAGCAAAAA
>DPLR01000582.1:2153-2651 GCA_003541895.1 Cytophagales bacterium
GGCTACTGCTTCTTGCTTATGAAAATCTCTCTTTTCTTCCAACAACTGCAGTGTATGACCTTTACACGTTTATTTTCGGCTTGTTGGCTCTGGTTTTTGCAGTTTTTATTTGGGGAGGCAAAAAGGTGGGGTGGATCGGTACAGTTGCTGTTTCTCTGTTCGTGATTGTTGCTGATTCTTTAACAGTTCTCGATTTACCCAGCATCCCCGGTATTCCAAAGTTTCCCGCGATAGCTGAAATAGCATACAGCCTTTTGATTGTGTTTTACTTGCTTCAGGACAACATCAGAGAGAAATATTTGGTTCAAGCAAAGATTGAAAATTGGAAAAAAATTAATTAGGTTATCTGAGAGTTGCGTTGTTTGGGTAACCGCGGCTTTCCCAGTAACCTAGATATTCGGGGTTGTCGGTCAATTCGATTTTAGTTATCCATTTCTCCCATTTGTAGCCATATTGACTTTCAGCAACCAATTCGAATGGAAAACCGCGTTCAGGCGG
>DPLR01000260.1:0-172 GCA_003541895.1 Cytophagales bacterium
AAAACTTATCTTTGTCTAATCTCTAGTAACCGTATGGAGTTTACCATCAACCAAATAGCCGGCATGTTAAGAGGAGAAGTGCGCGGTGATGGCAACCAAAAAATAAGTATGCTTGGAAAAATCCAAGATGCAAAAAAAGGGCAGATTGCTTTTTTAGCTAATCCCAAATACG
>DPLR01000260.1:272-13411 GCA_003541895.1 Cytophagales bacterium
ATGAACCATCAACCAATATGCAATTCTCTGCAACACAAATAGCTTTAATGATCGGTGGCAAGGTAGAAGGCAATGCCGATGCCGCCGCAGGATCTTTTGGAAAAATTGAAGAAGCGCAGACCGGACAACTGGCTTTTTTAGCTAATCCCAAATACGAACAATACATCTACACTACACAAGCCAGCGCAGTAATTGTTAAAAAAGATTTTGACGCACGAAAAGAAATTAACGCTACGCTCATTTTGGTGGATGATCCCTACACCAGCTTTACATTGCTGCTCGAAGAATACCATCGCGCCATTAGTTTTCAAAAAACGGGCGTGGAAGAGCCTTGCTTCATCGGAAGTAATTCTGTGGTTGGAAAAAATATTTATCGCGGAGCGTTCTCGTACATTGGCAACAACGTAAAGATTGGCGACAACGTAAAAATTTATCCGCATGTGTATGTTGGTGATAACGTGACTATCGGCAACAACACGATCCTTCATGCCAACGTAAAACTCTATGCCGACACGAAGCTCGGCCATGATTGCGTGATTCATTCGGGTACGGTAATCGGCAGCGATGGATTTGGTTTTGCTCCGCAAGAAGATGGATCGTACAAAACCATTCCACAATTAGGTAACGTGATCATCGAAGACAATGTGTGCATCGGTGCCAACACCGTGATCGACTGTGCTACGTTGTTTGGCGACTCAACGATTATTAGAAAAGGAGTTAAGCTCGATAACCTAATTCAAGTGGCGCACAATGTGGAGATCGGAAAAAACACCGTGATCGCTGCACAAACTGGAATCTCAGGTTCATCCAAAATTGGCGAAAGCAACATGATCGGTGGACAGGTTGGAATCGCAGGTCATTTAGTAATTGCCAACAACACAGGCATTGGCGCACAGGCAGGCATTGGCAAATCCATTAAAGAAGAGGGGCAAAAAATAATTGGCTCACCTGCCTTTGATGTGAAAGAATATTTTAAATCATACGCAGTATTCAAACACCTACCCGATTTGAACGACCGCCTTCGCGACCTCGAGAGGAAAGTTGCTCAGCTCAACAACATAGCAGAGCAACAGCAAGTTGAAGGCGATGAATAACTCGCCCTCAGTTTATGTACACCATTCCCTTTCAAACTTTTGATTGGTCATCGATTAAAAAAGAAGAACATCCGGGCACTACGGGCACTTCGTTTTGGCAAATCTTTTTTGTGAATGGACTTCGCATCAGGCGTGTTGAGTATTCAAAAAATTATTTGGCTGATCATTGGTGCACCAAAGGTCACATCGTCTACTGCCTCGAAGGCGAATTTGTGAGTGAACTTGAAACGGGAGAAAAATTTATTTTGA
Source organism: Cytophagales bacterium (assembly GCA_003541895.1). Lineage (GTDB taxonomy): Bacteria > Bacteroidota > Bacteroidia > Cytophagales > Cyclobacteriaceae > ELB16-189. Next base: position 1,616 of record DPLR01000260.1, read on the forward strand.
AAAAAGGAATGAGCTATGTCGTTTCAGACGGACTAAGCTCACACCGCTCTTCAACCAACGATGGTGCCACCCTCCTAATTATTGATGGTAATTTTTTGAAACCTGTTTTAGCTGATCAGCCCGCGTAGGTGATTCGATAAATTACATTGGCCTGATCATCGCTTACCAACATCGAACCATCGGGTAAAAGCAAAACATCAACGGGTCTTCCCCACGCCTTTTGGGCTGCTTCATCAAGCCAACCCGTAGCAAAGGGAGTGTAGCTGGTTGAATTTCCGCTTGCGTCAACTTTGACGAGACTCAATTTATATCCGCTTTTTCGCGTGCGATTCCATGAGCCGTGTTCCGCCACGATAATATTATTTTGATATTCGGCCGGAAACATTTGGCCGGTATAAAACTTCAGACCAAGTGGTGCCACGTGTGCTCCTAAGTTTTGTGCAGGCTTAACAAAATCACTGCACGGGCGTTTGTTTCCAAACTCTTCATCTTTAATAAATCCACCATGACAATACGGATAGCCAAAATGCAGTCCGGCTTTGGTAGCTTTGTTCAATTCACAGGGAGGCATATCATCGCCCAGCATATCGCGGCCGTTATCGGTAAACCACATGTCTTTTGATTTCGGATGCCAAGTAAAACCAACCGAGTTACGAATGCCATTGGCAAAAACTTCCATGCCTGTGCCGTCAGGGTTCATTCGGGTGATACTGGCATAGACTGGATTTTTTGATTCACAAATATTGCAAGGTGCACCCACCGGGACATATAATTTCCCGTCCGGCCCGAAGGCAATGTATTTCCATCCATGATGTGCATCGGTCGGATATTTGTCGTAGATAATTTCAGATTTGCCTGGATTGTCAAGCTTGCTTTCAATGTTTGAAAATTTATGAATGCGGCTGATCTCAGCTACATACAAATCGCCATTTCTGAAAGCAACTCCATTGGGCATGTTAAGTCCTTTTGCGATCACCCATTTTTTATCTGCCACGCCATCGCCATTGGTGTCTTTTATCGCATAGACTTTGTCTTCGTCTTTGTTGCCAACGAAAATTGTTCCACTCGGACTTATCGCCAGCGAGCGCGCGTTGTCAACTTCTGCAAAAACTTTAATAGAGAATCCTTTCGGTAATTTTATTTTGTCGAGGGGCAAACTTGCACTCGCTTCGGTGATTGCTGGTTCAGAATTGCCAGCAACAACAAATTCTTTCTTTATGGATTGTGTGCTAAGGAGTGCAACAAATACTAGCGACAAGATGTAAGCGGTTCTCTTCATTGTAAATTCTTTTTCTATAAACCTACAACAAAAAAGAATCTATTGTCAAGTATTCAGGCAAAAACGAATTCAAAAAAGAGACAAGCGGTCAATTTAAATTTCAACTTTCTCAATGGCCTTAACGGGAATATCAAAACCACCGCGCAGTTCAACAAACGAACCAGCCAGTTCAATAAAATTAGAAATCACTTCAACTCTCCTGCCATTGGCCAGACGAACAATGATGGCAATGTCATCGTGATCTTGATACGTTTCGGTAGTTGCGGCTTTGAGGTCGTGCTCGCGGGCTATTCTTTCTTCTGGTTTTCTGAGCACATCTTCTACAGCAAAATGTTGCTTTGTCACCTCAGCCGGTGTCATCCGGATTAGTTTCTGAAATTCACTCGACCATATTTTTAGTTGCTCGTTGAACCAACTCCAGGCCGCGTCAGTCCAGTGAAAGTTCTTGTGCAAGTAATCCACCGTTTCGCGTTCTGTTTCGGTGTACACATCTCCGTCAACCACCGCAGCCAAAATTTGTTCGGCATCGTTTTTTGAAATTCGGCCATCGCCCGATCCTTTCACCGCTTCCTCAGCCAACTGAATCAGCTTCATATCCAGTTTTTTACCATCGATTTGCTTGTAGTAATCCATAGTTCAGCGGAAAAAGAATCACCGCATACGCAACTTACTAAAATCGCTAAGTCAAAGTCAACGAAAACAACTGAAATGTATCAAGCAACGCAATGTCAAAAATCATTTAATCTTTACCTTTGCGCGTTTATGATTTCAATTTCCAACATTTCGTACTTCATCGGTGGTCGTGCACTTTATGAAAATGCATCGATGTTCATCCGTCCAAATGATAAAATTGGCTTGATTGGCCTTAACGGACGTGGCAAATCTACCTTGCTGAAAATTATTGACGGTGAATTAACTGTTAACGCAGGCTCCATCAGCAAAGCCAAAGACTGCACAGTTGGGTTTTTGAATCAGGACTTGCTCTCGTACCAAACCGATGATGCCATTTTAACCGTGGCGATGGAAGCCTTCAAAGAAGCGGTTGACACACAGCGGCAAATCGAAAAAATATTGCACAAACTGGAGACTGAATACAGCGATGATCTGGTCGACAAGCTTACGAAACTGCAAGAAAAATTTGAACACCTCGATGGTTACACCATGCAAGCCAAAGCCGAAGAAATTTTGGAAGGCATTGGTTTCTCTACGCAAGATTTACATCGGCCGTTGCGCGAATTTTCTGGCGGCTGGCGCATGCGCGTGATGCTTGCAAAATTGCTGCTCGAAAAACCATCGTGCTTAATGTTGGATGAACCCACCAACCACTTGGATCTTCCATCCATTGAGTGGGTTGAAAACTACCTGCGCAATTACGAAGGTGCCGTAATTATCGTTTCGCACGACCGCACCTTTCTGGATAATGTGATCAACAAAACAGTTGACGTTACCAATCAACAGCTGATCACCTACGAAGGAAATTATTCGTTCTATATAGAAGAGAAGGCGATGCGCGAAGAAATTCAGCAAGGTGCCTATGAAAATCAACAGGCAAAAATCAGACAAGCAGAAAGATTTATCGAACGGTTTCGCGCCAAAGCTACAAAGTCGAGGCAAGTACAATCAAGGGTGAAAGCGTTGGATCGGATGGAAAAAATTGAAGAGGTAGTAAGTGATGTTGCCGAAATCAATTTCCGATTTACCTTCAAGCAACCATCCGGTAGGCATGTGGTAACCTTGAAGGACATTTCAAAATCGTATGGCTCGCTTGATATTTTGAAACACACCAGCGCAACGATTGAACGCGGAGACAAAATTGCATTGATCGGTGCGAACGGAAAAGGAAAATCAACATTGCTGAGAATTCTCGCCAACACCGAGCCCGTGGAAGGCGAACGAACCATTGGCTACAATGTGATCTACGGATTTTATGCACAGCACCAACTCGAATCGCTTCATGTTGACAATGAAATTTTAGACGAGATGAAGCAAGCCGGCAGCGGTAAAACCGAACAGGAGCTGCGCAATGTGCTGGGCTGTTTTTTGTTTTCGGATGAAGATGTATTTAAAAAAATAGAAGTGCTTTCAGGAGGAGAGAAATCGCGCGTGGCTTTGGCGAAGACATTAATCTCTGAAGCCAATTTTTTGTTGCTGGATGAACCCACGAACCACTTGGATTTTATTTCGGAAAATATTCTGATCCAAGCGCTGCAGCAATATCAAGGGAGTTTTATAACCGTGAGCCACAACCGACATTTTGTAAGTCAGGTGGCGAATAAAATCTGGTATATCGAAAATCATCAGATCAAAGAATATCCGGGAACCTACGAAGAGTACGAATATTGGCATAAGAAGAACATGGCCAATCAAACAGCCGAAGTACCCGCAGCAAAAAAAGAAACGCCAAAGAAAGAAACTAAAAAAACTTCGGCTCCCTCTGATCAAAACAAACTCAACGCACTTTATAAAGATTTGAAGCAAGTTGAAACTGCCATTCAAAAATTAGTGGAAGAAAAAGAACAAATTGAAAATGAACTTGCCAAACCTGAAGTCTACAGCAATCTTGAAAAATTAAATGAGCAACAGCAAAAATTTGAAAAGGTAGATTCGCAATTGGAAGAAGAAAATAAAAAATGGGAATCCATCGCGTTAGAAATTGAAGAGGTGGAAGGAAAATAAAATCGGTTTTAAGTCAACGCACTCATGAAAAAAGGAATTGGATTTTTGTTGGTCATCATTGTCGCAGCGTGTAGCAATAACAATACTCCGTTCGAAAAAAAAGGGTGGCTAGAGAAAAAGAATTTCTTGTACACCAAGCGCGAATTTATGGTGAGCGATCTGATGGTGAACTATAAATTCAAAGGCATGAAAACCAAACAGCTTTTCGAAATGCTTGGCAAACCTGATAGTGGTGACCCGAATAAATTTTATTATACCATTACTGAAACACTAGAACAAAATATTGACCCGGTTTATATTAAAAGTCTAGTTTTTATCGTGAATGTCGATTCGGTAATAACGGATTACAAGGTAGAGGAATTCAAAAAGTAATTCTGATTTTGATTCACCCGCTATGCTCGACATTGCCCTATGAAATTAACCAAACTCTTTACCGAATTCTTCGACAGCGAAAAAACGAGTGGCGTTATCCTTATCGCTTGTACTTTATTTTCTCTGATCATTTCTAATTCAACTTTTGCCCATGCCTATCAAGGATTCTTTCACGTGGTTGTTTTTTCAAAACCAATCGAATTTTGGATTAACGATGGATTGATGACCATATTCTTTTTACTCGTTGGTTTAGAGATAGAAAGAGAAATATACATCGGAGAACTGGCCGACATCAAAAAATCGATGATGCCAGCGGTGTGCGCTATTGGCGGAATGCTCGTGCCTGCTTTGATTTATTTTAGTTTCAATAAAAATGGATTTTCACAAAATGGTTTTGGCATACCCATGGCCACCGATATTGCTTTCTCACTAGCGGTTCTATCATTGTTGGGAAATCGCGTACCAGTTTCACTTAAAATATTTCTTACTGCGCTCGCAATCATCGATGATTTGGGTGCCATTGTTGTCATTGCACTTTTCTACTCAAAAAACTTCCATTGGATTTATTTAGTATTGGCTGCTTCTGTATTTGGCCTGATGCTGCTACTTAATCGAATGAAGGTTTACATAACCTGGGTTTATCTAACGCTCGGCTGTGTCATGTGGATTTTGATGTATCGATCAGGAATACATCCAACCATCACTGGAGTGCTTTTAGCTTTTGCTATTCCATTTGGCAACGGAGAAAAAAATTCATTGTCGTATGTTTTGCAACACCGGTTACACCGACCCGTGGCATTCATCGTTCTGCCGTTATTCGCATTGGCAAATACAGCCATTACGTTTCCAACTTCGTTTGCAAACCAGTTGTTTCAAACCACTAGCCTGGGAATAATTTTTGGGTTAGTACTTGGCAAACCATTAGGGATTTTTTCGTTTGCCCTCATCGGAAAAGCGCTCCGGTTAAGTAGCATTCCAGCCGATGTCAAACTAAAACAATTATTCTTTACGGGATTACTTGCTGGCATCGGATTTACGATGTCAATCTTCATCACCCTCTTGGCGTTTACAGACGCAACCATGATCGACCATTCAAAAATCGCCATCATGATGGCTTCCGTTTTAGCGGGATCAGCCGGATACTTAGGGCTTCGACTCACGAGCAACTACTGATCTTGATTTAAATATTTAATCTCAAGCCTCACATTTACCGAATGCTCAGCGTGATCTGATCACTACCCTGTTTTTTTCGCTAACTCACTTTTTCTTCACCGATTCACTTTTCTGATTCACCACTAGCAAAGGCCGGTTCATCGAATTAATCCAGATCAAGTCTGTTGCTGCTCTACTTTTGAGCCAACAAAAAACAAACCAAGCGATGAAAATACTAGCCTGTGACGATAACGCCTTTTTAACAAAAATTATTCAGTTAAAAGTTGCCAACGAAAACTTGGGCACTGTGGATGTAGCTGCTAATGGAAAGGAATGTATACGGATGATGGACAAGGAGAAGTTCGACCTTTTGCTTTTAGACATTCACATGCCGTTCAATAGTGGTTTTGAACTTCTTACCTACGTTCGGAACCAACTGAAATTAGCGACTCCCATCATTGTTTTGTCGTCAGAAAGTTTAAGTACCACTGTAAGAAAAGCAAGGGAGTTAGGCGCCAATGATTTCATGGCCAAGCCTTTCAATCCCGCTGAGTTAATTCTACGCATCAAACAATTAATGAAAAAATATGAATACGCTTGAGATAAATCCAATGGAAGCCGAGCAATTGTTTTTATTCAAACTCTCGTTGGGCTTTGTCGCTATTGCAGTGTTTTTTGTTGTGCTCGTTTTCACAAAACGATTTATAAAGATTTGGCGCGACCAAGAAAAAGAATGGTTCTTAAAAAAAATAGTACCACTCATTGGCTCGATGGTTATTGTGAAACGAAATCGGTTGGAATGGCGAAGAGACATCAAACTATTGGTGAGCCTGATAGGGCGAAACCACGCCAAACAACAAATCGCTATCGATCACTTAATGCATTTGAAAAGTAATCTTGAAGGCGAAAGCGCAGGTTTGATTTTTCAACTTTACCGCGACCTTAATCTGGTAGAATTCTCGCGCAACAAATTGCGGCAAACAAACTGGACTAAACAGACCGAAGGAGTGCGAGAGCTCGCATCCATGAACTGCTACTTTGTAAACGTGTTTAGTTCATTGCTTCAAAAAACCAAACAGGTAACACTGCGCAATGAGCTCATCGTTGCAATGACTTGGTTGGATAAAAAAGAACCTTTCAGAAGTTTTAGACTGATCAATTTTGAATTGACTGATTGGTTGAAACTCAACATTTACGATCAATTAAAAAAATATAATCGGGTAGATTTGCCAGATTTCAGTCCATGGATTTGTCATGAGCGACAAGAAGTAGCAACCTTCTTTATTTGGTTAGCCAAGACATTTAACCAAACATCTTCATCCAATGCAATTGCTCATGCGCTGAGTGGCGCAAAAACGGTTGCCAATGCAGCCCTTGATTCGCTTATCGAGATGAGAAATTTTAGCTACACTCAAAAAGTGGAAGCCATGATATCAAACCATTGGATTTGCCCAGACACTAGCCTGTTGATTTTGTGTTACCTTGAGGGGACTGACAAAAATAATTTTGTTCAAATTCTGATTGACCGATTCCGGTTTCATCCTTACGAATCCGTGATGCAAAAGGCTGATAGATTGAGGTCTACTTACTTCGAAAAAGAGAACACGAATCAAATCCTAGCAACTTCTACCTACACAAACGCTTTGCACTATGGAAACGCACGTTGATTATTTCATTCATTTGATTATTGCCATTTATGGAGGCTCACTGGCAGCGTGGTATTTAGTGCTGGCCATTATTTCGCTGATCGAAATGCGCGAATACCTGAAAAAGAATTCGTTGGTAGATTACAACACTATACTTTCATCTCCTTCGGCACCAGGTATTTCGCTCGTAGCACCTGCCTACAACGAATCAAGAACAATCATTGATAATGTGAAGTCATTGCTTTCTATCACTTACAATAATTTTGAAGTCATTGTAGTGAACGATGGATCAACCGATGATTCAATTGCACAACTTCAAAAAATATTTGACCTAGAAAAAGTAAACGAAATTCATCAACAGCCTTTAGCAACACAAAAAGTAAAAGCGATCTATCGCTCGCGCAACAAGGCCTTTGAAAGACTCTTAATCATTGACAAACAAAACGGTGGTAAGGCTGACGCGCTAAACGTGGGGCTAAATTTTGCAAGCAATGAATTGGTAGCGTGCATCGATGTGGATTGTATTATTGAACCTGATGCTTTATTGAGAATGGTGAAACCATTTTTAGAAGACAACCTAGTGATTGCCTCAGGTGGAGTTGTACGCATTGCAAATTCGTGTGTAGTAGAAGATGGCCGCTTGGTAAAAGTGAAGTTGCCATCGCAGCTTTTACCCCGTTTTCAAGTGCTTGAATATTTGCGAGCTTTCCTTCTCGGCCGAATGGCTTGGAGTAAACTCAATGGCTTACTCTTGATTTCAGGAGCCTTCGGTTTATTCAAACGCAATGTTGCTGTTCAATGTGGAGGTTACAACGCAAACACAGTTGGCGAAGACATGGAGTTTGTGGTGCGCATGCGCAAGTACATGCATGAACAAGGCCATCCTTACCGTGTGGCATACATCCCCGATCCGCTCTGCTGGACGGAGGTTCCAAAAAATAATGCACAGTTTGGTCGTCAGCGCAATCGTTGGGCACGCGGCACTTTTGAAACGTTGTGGCTCAACCGAAAATTATTTTTCAATAAGCGTTATGGGCTCATGGGTTTGGTTAGCTATCCGTTTTGGTTTTTCTACGAGTGGCTTTCTCCCTTTATCGAAACCGGAGGGCTCATCTACTTTGGCGCAATGCTCGCCTTAGGCAAATTCAATTGGACTTATTTCCTATTTCTCTTCATCACCATTCACGCATTTGTATTCTTAATCTCAGCGCTGGCCATCTTTGCAGAAGAAAGCACGTATCATAAATACACGTTGCGGAGAGAAGTTTTAAAATTAATTGGCATCGCCCTACTCGAGCCGCTGGTACTTCATCCGCGTGTAATCTATTGGTCAATCCGGGGTAACATTGATTTTTGGCGAGGTAAAAAAAGTTGGGGCGAAATGAAACGCGAGGGATTTGCAACTACTGAAACAGTACAAGCTAAACTAAGTCTTTCATGAAAACCAATAACAAATTTGGAATAACCTCGGTTAGCTTATTCTTTTTGATAGCATGGATGTGCCTGCCGCTGTACCGACATTTAAGTTCAAGTCATGGCATTCAATCGAATGAGGAACTACCCTACAATTTAATTACAGCGTTGAGTTTCATATTTGTTATTTCAACTATCTCTTTCTTCTTCAATTTAATTGGGTCAAAAGCAACGAAAATTATTGCGATTGTTCTTTACAGTGTTGCCTTGTTGAGTTATGCCCTAACAGAAAGCTATTCTATTATTACCCAACAAAATTTGGGGGCTGATCTCTTTGGTTACTCTATAAAAGACATTCTACTCACGGCTAGCTCTTCCGTATCGCTCAAAATAGACATGATCGCTTTTTTTACACTCGTGCTAATTTTTTTTGTAAGCACATCGGTATTCATTAAAGCGAAAGATTCCATTCTCAGATTGACTATTACCATGACGTTGAGCTTGATAGGGTTCATCATCACTTTCATTCATGTTCAGAGAGCAACAGATCTACAGAATGAAAACAAATTGCTCTCCTTATTAAGTGACATCAAAAGAGTAAAAAATAATTATACAGAACCTCTAAACGTTAAAGGATTTCCCTTTTTGAATGAATTTGATTTTAGCAATCCGTGGAAAGAATACATCGAACAAACGGACACACCACCCAATTTTGTCTTTGTAATTGTTGAAGGTTTAGGCGGTGATTTTGTGAGTAACGGAAAATATGCTGGATTCACACCCTTCCTTGATTCGCTCATTCAGCAAAGTCTGTACTGGAAAAACGGACTTAGTAATGCAGGCCGAACATTCGGTGCTATGCCCAGTATCTTTGGTTCACTTCCGTATGGCGAAAGTGGTTTTATGAATCTTGGGCAACAGATGCCACAGCATCAAACATTATTCACGCTATTAAAATCTTCAGGTTATCAAACCAATTTTTTTTATGGTGGCAATCCCAATTTTGACAACTTAGATTTATTTCTTGAGCGACAAACCCTGGATCAATTTATCAACTCATCCAACTTTCCGAACTCAATAAAACAATCAGAGTCAAACAAACATTGGGGTTATGCAGACGAGCAGTTGTTTCTGGTGGGCACCGAGTCGATTAAGAATAAGACAGGTCCGCGCATGGATTGTTATTTAACCTTATCAACCCATGAACCATTTGAATGCCCTGACCTTAAAATAAAAAAATTGGCTGATGCACTGATCGAAAAAAAGCAGGGAGATTTCAGCGCCAACAAAAATATATTCGAATGCTTGTACTACACTGACAATGCCTTGCGCAAAATGTTTGCGTGGTATAACAAGCGAACCGATTTCAAGAACACAATATTTATCATCACAGGCGACCACCGTTTGATTCCGATGGATAATGGCAATCGGCTGTCGCGCCATCATGTGCCTATTTTGGTATACTCGAAATTGATCAAGCAACCGAAAACATTTTCATCGCTCGCCATTCATTCTTCGATAACACCTTCTGTCGTTGGCTATCTAGCTAGTGAATTTCATTTACGTTTTCCGGCTCAACTTCCATTCATTTCTAAACCTTTAAGCACAGACACATTTTTCACTAGCAATCTAGATTTACCCTTGATCAGAGTAAAGAATTCGGTAGCGGATTACATCAGCGGCAAGGATTTTTTATCCGAGGGTGAGCTGTACGAAATCTCAGACATCCTCGAATTGAAAAGAGCAAAGAATGAAACTCTAAAAAAGAAATTAGTTCGTAAACTCAACGACTTTCAAAGTAAAAGCGAATATGTTCTGAAAAACAATAAACTTGATTCAACTAGTCGTGCATTTACAACTGAGTTTCTTTTAACCGAATACCAAAAATCAATCGAGCAAAAAGAAAATTTGGTAGGGATGAGTCCGGATCAAATGTTGTCCAAAGCAAGAGGGCTTGCCTACGCAAAGCAATACACTGAAGCTGGAGTTATTCTGAAAGTGTTATTGAATCAAAGTCCCAACTATCATGATACACGCTTGTTGTTAGCCAGAACTTACGCGTGGCAAAATAAATACGACAGCGCTATGCACTTGGTAAATCAAACACTAAAAAAGTCACCTCAATATGCGGATGCTTATGTGCTGTGGAGTGACATCGAATATTGGCAAGGAAACTCAAAAGCATCACTAAAAATCAGTGAGGACGGTTTACAGTGGAATGCCACCGACAGCGAATTAAAACAGAGGCGAGCACGAGCACTCCATTCCCTCTTAGAAGCTAAAGCAAGTCAAAACAACTTAATCCATTAGAAATACAAAAAAAATCAATAGCGATGAAATTATTAATGCTAGGTGCGGCCATTCTATGTTTTTCTTTTTCTGTAAGAGGACAAGAATGGAAATCACTTTCGGTAGATGAGCTTTTCAAAACTGCGAGACAAAATGCATTCGATGGCGATCGGTTGCAAGCACGGATGAAGCTTCATGAAATTTTAAATCGCACCCCAGCGTATGATGAAGTTGCTGTGTTTTTGGCGCGCACTTTTATCTGGGACGGAGAATATGATTCTGCCCGTTTAATTCTCCAAAATCTTTTGAGTAAAAATCCACACAACAGGGAAGCCATGCTTGTTCTCTCAGACGCTTTCGGCTGGAGCGGAAATTACTCAGATGCATTAGCTACCGTAAATGTTTGGCTCACTTCAAACCCAAATGATGAAGACTTCCTTTATAAGAAGGGAAGTTACTTGAAAGAACTTGGCAAAAATGCAGAGTCGGCAGCAGTGCTTCAAACGCTGCTATCCATTCAGCCCTCGCACAAAAAAGCATCTGAGCTTTTGCAAGAGTTCAAGCGACAAAACCAGCGAAATGCAGTTACCGGATCTTATAGTGCAGACATTTTCAATCGTACATTTTCGCCTGCGCAATTTGCTTACATGCAGATAGCTCGGAGCTACCGTTGGGGAACCGGAATGGCAAGAGTAAATTTTGCTAACCGTTTTACTCAAAGTGGAACGCAAGCAGAATTTGATATTTATCCTCGCTTGCTAAAAGGAACGTACGGCTATTTTAATTATGGTTACTCGTCATCAGCGCTGTCTCCGGTACACAGGATAGGAGCAGAATTTTATTCAAAGTTGCCCAAGTCGCTAGAAATTTCTGCAGGAGCTCGTTATCTGAATTATGGAAGCAGCACACCTGTAATTATCTACACAGGATCGCTCGGCTGGCATTTCAAAAACAAGTGGGTTTCGGTGA
>DPLR01000025.1 GCA_003541895.1 Cytophagales bacterium
GGTGTTTCATTGTAGATTTTCCAGATCCCCTCAGCCAGTTTGTCGTTTGGGTCAACAACAATGACTTTTATGCTGCTTTTCTCTGCTTTGCGGATCATGTTTCGAGTCTTTTTTCCAACGTTGCTAAACCAGGTCTGGTAGTCTTTTATTTCCAGTAGGGCAACGTTGTCGTTTTCTCTTACCCAGTTGTTTGGTGGGTTTGTTATAGGGCAACACCACCGTCGCTCCAAAAAAGTGAAAATGTCAATATCTCTTTCAACGAGTTTTTCGAGAAACTCGTCATTTGGATTTATGTTTCTTTCATACTCGTTAATATCGTGGGCTATTTTGACCGAGGATCTTTTTCTAATCCGTAACGTCTCAAGTTCCTTATCCACATCCAAAATACTTTTCAACACATCGTAAAATGGTCCGCGATGGTTCCGCTCTCCTCTTTTAAAAAGCCAGTCAGGATGAATAGACAACACTTCTCCATTGCTTATGCGTTCGTCCGCTTCTCTTTTTGTTTCATCACAGCTGTGAAAGTAGCGTACCGCGTCTAAGCTGACTGTACGGAAATCATGGAAAGATTTTAATGGAAAATTGCTTGGAACCTTAGCTTGTCCCTGTCCTATTTTGCGTTTCCAAAGTATCTGGTTGACGAGCCTAGAGGTTCCATGGATAGTATAATATTGTATTTTTCTGTTTGTTTCGTTTTCTAAAATTTTCCATTCTTTATACGGGTTGGTTGCTACGTGAAGGGCAACTTCATGCTTGTCTTCATTGAGTAAATCGAGCATCTTTTTGTCTGGAAGGGTATAGGGTGTGAAAAACCAATAAGCCTTAACCTGTTTAGATGACTCATTAATCATTTTGGCAATAACGCGGACATTTTTTAGGTAGTCTTTTCCTTTTCTTTTTTTGATTCCTAAGGCTACGTAAAGGAAACTTTTGTTCCTAGAGGGATAAGGATAGTCTACATCTAACCGCAGCTTAATCATTGCCGAATCAATAGCCAATCTTAGGAAGACTAATTTAGTTATAAACCCTGTGCCCCTAAGTAAAGTTCCATTAATTTCTCATGATGGCTAAGAAGGTTTTTTAAAAAGATTCGGTGCTAAGATTGTCAATTTCTTTCCGAAGTTACTTTCCTTTTCCCCAATTTTCAAGTAATTCCATAAAATTTTTGACTTTTTCTTTTAGCCATCTTACTTTCCCAATGTTTTCGATTGTTTTATTTTGTCTTTGATTGTTGTTGAAGCGCTGCAAAATTGCCTTTCTTCTGGTTGTGTTTTGGGTTGGTTTTTTGGTTTGGGTTGTGGTTTGGGGTTTGTTTGCTTGTTGTTGACGCGCCTATGTTGGGTTGTTGAGAGGGTCTATGCAACTTGTTGTTGAGGCTCATGCAAGTTGTTGTTGGCAACCATGTTGGTTGTTGAATGTTGATTTTAACCAATTGCTCTGCTCGAGCTTAAACATCTCATAAACAGCCATTGGAATAACTCAAGAAACATCGTCCTGAGTAACAGAAAGATGAAAAAAACCAATTCCATTGTCATTACACAATATAATGTGTTTATGGGATATAGTGGGAAAATAAAAAGTCGGCTATTTCTCAAACACAGTTCGGGAACCTTGCTTTATGTGAAAGTAAGCGCAATTACAGGTATATATTAAATCGGAATATGCCTTATAATATGAGTTTTCCCAGCTTCAGTGAGGAAAACATATTATGGGTGTATTTAGGAAGCTTGAAAGAGGCTTATTGGCTCTTGCATTGGTGCCGTTTATTGATCTTGAACGAAAAGAAAGAGACAGACGGTTGGAAGAGAGAGTAAAACGCAAACGATCATAAATCAATCATAAATTCAATTGATAATTGACATTTAGTGAAGATTAGCCCTGACTATTCCCTGAATAATCTGCAAAATGCTGTTAAATCGCAATGTTTTCGTACTTGTGAAGATAGTCACCGTTGTGATCATATTTCGAGGCATTATAAATTTAACCAAAGTCACGGTTCTTTTCGCAGAGCTGTTGGTCTAATTTTTGACCTTTTGGAAAACTAGAACTGAAAAGTTTGAATGCTTTGGAATCTCTTTTTTTAGTACAAAACCGCTGTTCTCAAACTTGTTCAGTATGCTCTTTCTAATTTCGATTGAATGTACCTCTATTATATAGTAGGAAATTTTTCGAAGGATACTAGCCGGCACATTTACTAAATATTGTTCAGCACTTTCGCAATCAAACTTGCCTATGTCCGCGCCACTTTGCTCAATAACTTTCGAAGCGTCTGTTAATTGAATTTCAATGCTGCTGCTGCCTTTTGAGTGGATACCAGAACCAGGATCTAAGTTGTCATAGTAAATTGTTGTTTTCCCGGTTTTTGGTCCAATTCCACTTAGATATACCTCGGCATTTATTTCATTTAGTGCTATATTCCTTCTTATGTACTCAATGTATGCTGCAATTGGTTCATATATGATTATTTTTGTAGCACCTTTTTGCCAAAAAAAAACTGCTGATTCCCCCTCAAATCCACCTACATCCAAAACAACTTTCCCCTGGCAGTTACAGTCATATTCGCTAGTACGCTGTTCTTGGATGCATATTA
>DPLR01000339.1:0-2329 GCA_003541895.1 Cytophagales bacterium
AAGTTGAATACCTACTATAGGAAAGGAATGCCTTCGGGGAGAAATCTCGATTTACACTTAACTCTTTAATTTTTTTATCGACTGATTTTACTAAAATATTTCGTTGTCGCCAGGCGATTCTCTATTTGCGGGCTGCATCAAGTATTTATTATAGCAATATTACTATAATATTATAGTAAATCTTATAATAAGAAGTAGAGAAGGCAAAGGTGCAGAGAATGGATAAGGCAACAATTCGAATCCTAAACATAGTCTCCTCTAGCATAGGCGATTCTTTATCAATTAATCAACTAACTGAACGAATTAAGGAAACTTATGGGTCAGCTTACTATGCAAACGTTTACGAGAAGTTACAAGAGCTGAAAAGTGAAGGCTTACTTAATCTGGAGCCGATAGGAAGGTCTTCTAGCGTTAAGCTGAACTTTGACAATTACCTTCTCATTGATGTCCTAGCTGAAATGGAAACGGAGAAGAAATTAGAATTTCTCTCTAATAGAACAAACCTATTTCCTTTTCTTTCTGAAATAGATAAAGCCATAATTGAGACAGGTGCGATACGATCCATCAACGCAATTGATCCGTTAAGGAACATTAAACTTAACCGAATTGAGCTACTTTTTCTGCTAAGAGAAACACCCGATTACCTCAACCAAACGATTACACTCTGCAAAGAGATGCTAAACATCCAGAAAAAACACAACCTGAAAATTAACAACCTCGTACTGGACAAAAACAATTTCTTTGACCTCTTAACATCAGATGAAATTAATCCAGTTAGAGAAACTCTGCGTCGACAAATTGCATTCTACAATCCTCAAGATTTCTGGATTCAAATTAAGGAAATTGCTGAAAAAAACCAAATTCGAACAATAAGCTCAGAGACAAAACCCCTAAACATCGCTGATTCAGAACTAACATATAACCTCAATAGATTTGGATACGGCGAGTTTGGCGCCAGCTTCATTCAGGGGATAAAGTTCTGTATTGAATACATTGTCACCTCTTTGCTTCTTAGGGAAGAGGCAAGGGGAATCGACGCAGTGGCGGTTATTCTTGCAAAGAATAATTTCAACAGTAACCTGCTGACATTTCTAAGTCAAAAGTATGAGGTGTCGCCAAGATTATTGGGGATACTAAAAGTCTTACAGCAAACAAATCAAAAACCAGAAGTTAGCAAAACCATAAAAATCTTAAAAGCGATAAGCCCAACAGAACTGCCTGCAGATGAAACAAGCATAAAGCAAAAGCTGGAACTATATAATGCCCTGTGACAAAAACGCACTCTTCGACTTTCTAAGCGTATTGAATGAGGACCTAACAAAAAAGATCACCCTTGTTGCGGCAGGCGGAACAGCGATGACTCTTCTTGACCTAAAAAACTCAACCATCGATATTGACTTTACAATTCCCGGTTGCGATAGAGTAGAATTCGAGCAAGCACTAAAAAACAATCCACCAGGCTACAAAGTAGACCGATGGACGGATGGATGCATTTTTTGCCAGACGCTACCTACGGATTACTTGGAAAAAAGCATCAAAATCAAAGAGTTCAACCATATAATACTTAGAGCCCTGCAACCCGTCGATATTATCGCAACCAAAATCGGTAGACTAAACGCTAGAGATATACAGGACATAGAAGCCTGCATCAAAAAAGCGAATGTTTCAGAAGCTGAAATTGAGGAACGCGCAATGTTGGTAGTTCAAACTTACCGAGAGCCAGAAGAAGACTATCTTCAGCATTTGGACTTGGTACTTCAAAGATTCTTCAAAAAAAGTAGAGGCTCTACTTGAACCCAAACCTGAGTTTTGTAAAAGAAATGAAATTATAATCTGTCGATTCTGTCTCAGGGGTTTTTTGTTGTCTTTGGCTGTGTAAAGCTTTTAGAAATCAAAGAAATCATGGCATAGTAGAATCTCCAAAGTAAGAAGCTGAACATCCACTTGACATATCCAATCGGAATAGCATCTATACTAAAGTTTCAGTTTTCGCCAAATAAGACCAAATCTGACTTGCCGAATATTTTCTAAATGAAATTCTTGATGAAATTAGATCGGCTTTTTGGTGTTGATAGAGTTTTTGAATTGTCTTTTGGATGCCCACTTTTTCACATTTCAAAAATCACCATGATTATCGCCTAAGCGTGAAAATAGCTATACATAATTCAGCTAGTGCAATTCCACACATTGTTAGAGTTGCAAGTGCATGATTAAATGAGGCGAGATATACTGATACATAGGCAACTTCAGGTATAACGATAGTTAAAAGTCCAACAAGGATCTTTTCCACATCATTGATAACACCAGCTATTCTGCTTTTGCCAACTGA
>DPLR01000339.1:2705-5155 GCA_003541895.1 Cytophagales bacterium
GGAACTGGAAAAAAAGTCGCCATAGTTATCAGAGCTTTTGCAGATACCATTCTTTGAGAAGTAATCGGTAAAGTTTTAGCGTACTCTATTCCTTTGCCCTCTGAATTCAAAAGAGCAAGAGGAATTAATAGAGCAAAAATAGCGCCCATAGAAGTGGCAATGAGCACCGTTGAAGCCCTCAAGAACTCAAGATTCGAAGCCAAAAAAGCTACAATTACTGTTTCAAAAACTGGAAGGACAAAAAAGAATGCTGTAGCCGGATTTCTTGAAGTAACTCGCAGATCCTTCATGACATAACCTCGCAAGGGACCACTTGTCTTAATCTGAAAATCGATAGCTCTGGATCTATTAATTCTCACGCCAGCCCCTTGAGCGATAAGCTTTACCGTGCCCAAGCTCCATTTAGCTGAAAACCAAGCCCCTAAGGCATAAAATACGATAGCGGCCAAAGCCCCCAATGATGTGAAGAGAGGAATTATAGAACCTGACAATTTTGAAACAAGTAAACCCGCCGAAAAAGGATAGATCAAACTGAGCAGAAAACCCACTAATGCGTTAGCGCTCTGCAATGTGTTATCCAAAATTGGTAGAATATAGTAGGGTACGCTCAAAAGCAAACCTACACCCATAAGTAAGCATCCCCAAAGTAACACAAACAAACCACGAAAAACAGTTGTCTTATTAGATCTTCCACCCCGCAAATAATTCTTATGAAACACCCTTGAGAGCCACAAAGCTACGGCAACAGCAAAAACTGAATTAATCAAAGAAACAACAAACATGAGTGCAGTAGCCAAAGGAGACAAAGTAAGGTATGCAACCAAGATAACCTGGCTCAAAACAGAGCCCACAACCAAATAATCTACTGACCGAACAAAAGAAAACAAAGTTATCAATGAAAAATCATCTGGAGAAATAGGCAGAGTCATAAGCAAAACTGAAGACTCAGCGCCCACAAAAGAAGAAAGCGTTTGAATTGCATACAGGGTCATAAACCCAAAAGTGACTGCTAAACTAAGAGAAATCGAACTACTCAAACCCAACGTCTTTGAGCCAAGCAAAAGGGAACCGAAAGGAATTATTGAAACTATAATATTGAAAAGGGAAATAATTGATTTATCAAACTTGGCAATCTGCAGCGCCTTTTTGGTTAGCTCAGAATCATCAGCTGAATCTTTGTTAGATTCTTTTCTTCCAAATGTGCCCCACCACATTCGATTCCTTTCCTGCGCTAAGGATCTGTACACCACTTCTCTGTATGGTAGGCGGCTAAGACGCCAAGCTTCAGTGAGCTTCATTAACAAAGAGTGCCTCCCGAAGCATCCTTGATCTGTCGGCTACCGCAGAATCTTCGTTAGTTAATTTCAAAAACACATCTTCCAAAGAGGATCCAATACCATCAGTTTTATTTCTCAACTGATCCAGCGTTCCTACTGCAACCAATTTGCCATGATCAATGATGCCGATTCTTGTGCAGAGTTGCTCAGCAATCTCCATTATATGGGTAGAAAACAAAACCGCCCCACCCTTCTGGACGTTCAGAGAAATTAGATCCTTTACAACTCGACTACTTTTAGCATCTAACCCATTCAAAGGCTCATCCAAAAGCAAAACAGGCGGCTGATGAATAAACGCCGCAATCAACGCCACTTTCTGCTTTAGTCCCATTGATAGTGTCGCAATCGGCGAATCAAAATACTGCGCCAAATCAAAAACCTCCGCCAACCGAGACACTACTCGATTAGCAGAAACAGAATCAATTTTCCTCATTGACGCAACAAACTCAAAAAAATCTCTCGCAGACAAACTCTCATAAACGATAGAGTTTTCAGCGACGTAACCAATTCTTGACTTCACAGCTGCAGGCTCCAAAAAGGGATTAAAACCGCAAACCTTCACATTACCCAAAGAAGCCGCCACTAAACCCATCAAAACCTTAATGGTCGTTGTTTTCCCCGCACCATTCGGACCTAGCAACCCAAAAACTTCCCCAGGCATCACTCGTAAACTCAAATTATTTAAAGCTAAAAAAGACCCAAATCGAACGGAAACACCTGAAACCTCAACCAAAGACTCTACAGTTAACTCTTCAGACAACCCAACACCCAGCTTTCTTAGATAGTGCCATCTCTGATTTACCACTTAATCTTTGTGAATCACAAATAAACATCAACCGTGGTTACATCCCAATATTAAAGAAGACAAAATAGCCTTAGCTATTATTAACAAAGAAAAAAAGTAAGAGGCTGAAAACGATTTCAAAATGAGCTATGCATGAGGTGCCGTGAGCATTTTGGTGGCTTCTGCCTCTGTCCAAGCCTTCATCGTTATCGTGCGGATGTTTCCCATGCTGCCTGTGCACAAGAGGATTGCCGCCATGTCTTCATCTTTAGGAATTTCAACTAACAGCACAAAATCATATTTCCCCATAGTTGTGAAGAACTGCATTT
>DPLR01000639.1 GCA_003541895.1 Cytophagales bacterium
ATACGATTTTTCGATAATGGTCTAATAATTTTCAAAAAAAGTTTAAAAGCTGTTTAATTTAACGGCAATCGCAACTTCTCATTGTATGAGATTCAAAAAAAATAGTTGACTACCTTGTGTGATTATTTGACCCTAATTAATTACACCTAATAACACATGCAAGCTGTTTACATTGTTGATATTCTTCGCACACCCATCGGAAAATATGCCGGATCGTTGTCAACGGTTCGACCAGATGACATGGCTGCTCTGGCCATTAGAAAAGTATTAGAACGAAATCCATCAGTGGATGGGAATCAAATTGAAGACGTGATTTTCGGTGCGGCCAATCAAGCAGGCGAAGACAATCGCAATGTGGCACGCATGGCCGCTCTGCTTGCCGGATTGCCAACAACGGTTGGAGGCGTGACGGTGAATCGCCTTTGCGCATCTGGCTTGCAAGCGATCATGGATGCTTCGCGCGCCATTTTTCATGGCGATGGTGAAGTTTACATAGCTGGTGGAGTGGAGAGCATGACACGCGCACCGTTTGTAATGGCCAAAAGCGAAGAAGGCTTCTCGCGCAAAGCAGAAATTTTTGATACAACTATCGGTTGGCGTTTTACTAATTCTAAATTGGCGAAGTTGTACCATCCTTTCAGCATGGGCGAAACGGCCGAGAACGTAGCCGAAAAATGGAAAATAACGCGCGATGACCAAGATAAATTTGCTTTAGCATCACAACAGAAATATTTTAAAGCACAAGCCGAAAATAAATTCAAAGAAGAGCTGATAAGCATAACGGTTCAAAAAGGAAAAGAGAATTTCATTTTTGACAAAGACGAATATCCACGCGAAACTTCGTTGGAGAAATTGTCTGCACTTAAGCCTGCGTTCAAAGAGGGCGGAAGTGTAACAGCGGGAAATTCATCTGGCATCAATGATGGTGCCGCTGCAAGTTTGATCGCGAGTGAAGCATTCGTCAAGAAAAATGATTTGAAGCCATTGGCACGTGTGGTTTCCGTTGCCATTGCCGGTGTTGATCCTGCTTACATGGGCGTTGGTCCTGTGCCGGCCACACAAAAAGCATTGCAACGAGCCGGACTAAAAATTTCCGATTTAGGTTTGGTTGAGTTGAATGAAGCTTTTGCTTCACAGTCGCTGGCATGCATGCGCGATCTGCAACTTGATCCCAGTATTGTGAATGTAAATGGTGGAGCCATCGCCATCGGGCATCCACTTGGGTGCAGCGGTGTTCGCATCAGCGCTACGTTGATTCACGAAATGAAAAAGAGAAATGCGAAGTACGGCTTGGCCACCATGTGCATTGGTGTGGGACAAGGGGCGGCCATCATTTATGAATTGGTGTCATGATCAAGCTTTTAAGAAAATTAAGGCAAAGCATGATCAACGGAGGCAAAATAAAAAATTATCTGCTTTATGCTATTGGCGAAATTTTGCTGGTGGTTATCGGTATTCTCATAGCCTTGCAGATCAACAATTGGAATGAGGAGTACAAAGACAATCAACTCGAAAAAACATATTACTGTAAACTTCTTGAAGATGTAAATCAGGATCAATTGCTTATCGAAAAGCTCATCCGTGAAAATAACCAACGAATAAAATATTGTAACCAATTGCTTTATGCACTTCAGCAGGTACATCCCGAACGGAAAAATGTGATTTTTCTATTGAGAGAAACGATTTCAAAAATCCGGTTTCGATTCAGGCCAAGCGTTTCTGCTTTCGATGATTTAAAATCAAACGGCAAGCTCGCCATCATCAAAGACCTTGCGTTGAAAAAACAACTACTCAATTATTATGCGGAGATGGAGGGCTATGGAGATATTTCAGATTTAGTCGCGAACGCGAGTCTCAATTTGTATTACAATCAAGATAAAGATTTTGTTGAACTCGGCTTTCAAGACATCTACTATGTGAAAAAAGAATTAGATACTACTTTGGTTAACACAAATGAATTAAAGGCGAAAAACTTTCCATCGCCTCAGGTGCGAAAACAGTTGTTAAGCGAAGGAATGTTTAACCTTACCAACAATGCCCGAAAAAAAGAATTGTACGCTACGATGATGGAGGAAACTCAGAAAATAAAAAAGGTATTAAATTCAAAATGTGAGCAGCGTTAGTTCGTAATTTTACATCACACAAAAAGCAGAATCGTATGGCCATCCGCAGACCTTTCAATTTGAAGCAATGGATCGATGACAATCGTGACTTGTTAAAACCTCCGGTCGGAAATAAAAATTTATATGCCGATGCCGGTGATTACATCGTGATGATTGTGGGCGGGCCCAACGCGCGCAAAGATTATCACTTCAATCAAACAGAAGAATTATTTTACCAACTGCAAGGCGACATCAACGTTCGTATTCAAGAGGATGGAAAAGCGGTCGACATTCCGATCAAAGAAGGAGAAATGTTTTTGTTACCGGCCAATACTCCTCACCGTCCCGAGCGCGGTGCAAACACCGTGGGCCTTGTCATTGAATGCAAGCGGGCTTCACAAACGTATCAAGATGGTTTGATTTGGTTTTGCGATAACTGCAATAACCAACTGCACGAGTATCGTTTTCATCTTGACAACATTGAAAAAGATTTTCTCCCGCGCTTCCGCGATTTTTATGGATCGAAAGAATTACGCACCTGCAAAAAGTGTGGCACCGTGATGGAGACTGATCCAAGATTTGTCTGATCTCATGCAAGGGCTTGCATATCTCTCTTCTCCAGTCGGAGAATTGCAAATCGAATCTGATGACGAAAAAATAATTGTTGTTGGATTTCTAAGAAAAGAGAAACAGAAAGAATTTATAACTCCTGTTATTGAGCAATGTATCGCTGAACTCAATGAATATTTTTTAGAAAAAAGAAAATCATTCTCTTTTGCAATGGATCTTCGTGGCTCCGATTTCCAAGTTAAAGTTTGGAATGAGTTAATGAATATTCCTTTCGGCAAAACCATTTCCTATGAAAAATTGGCTCTTCGTGTTGGCGATATCAAAACCACTCGTGCCGTTGGCCTTGCCAATGGGCAAAATCCAATTGCCATTGTTGTTCCTTGTCATCGTGTGATTGGAAAAAGTGGAGACCTGACCGGGTATGGTGGTGGGCTCGATCGAAAAATTTGGTTGCTGGAACACGAAGGTGCGATCCAAAAACAGCTTTCTATATTTTAGTATCTTTGTTTGATGGAAACGCTCAAGGTAAAAATTTCAGCTACCGAGAAAAAACGACTCAAAATAAGTCGTAACGAAATTGATTTTTCAGAATTTGAAAGGCTTATTAAGTTGGCCATTGCCAGAGATCGAATGAAAAAAGTAGTTCAAAGCGCACGTGCTAGCAGTCTATCAAAAATGACATCGCAAGAAATCAATGCGGAAATCAAAGCTTACCGAAGAAGTGCAAAAACTAATCGTTGACACAAACATTTTGGTCTCTTCATTACTTGGAAAAAGTTATCCTTATAAAATTATTTATGACCTTGTTTTCACGGATCGAGTAAAACTATTTATATCGCCTAGCATTTTAGAAGAATATCAAGGGGTGCTTTCGAGAAGGAAATTCCAAAAGAAAACTAGCTTTTACGAGGACGCCAAGAATTTAGTGGATTCCATTTTAGAAGTGGGCATTCTAATTAACCCAAAAACTTCTATCGACATTCTTCCTGATAAATCTGACAATAAATTTCTTGATCTTTCAATAGCGGTTCAGGCGGATTGCTTAATTACTGGAAACACGAAACATTTTCCGTTTCGTCAATTTGAAAGCACATTGATTCTCTCTCCAAAAGAATACTGGGACACATTCTGGAAATAAGTTCACCTATGAAGTTTGAAAACTCACTTGCATTTGCCAAAACATCAGATCGACAAGATCCTTTAAAATCGTATCAATCGAAATTTCATATTCCTAAAGTCAATGGAAAGAGAGCCATTTATTTCACTGGCAACTCACTTGGGCTTCAACCGAAGTCCACTAAAAAATTTATTCAAGAAGAATTGAACGATTGGAGTTCGTTGGGGGTAGAAGGGCATTTTCATTCCAAGCGGCCGTGGCTTCATTATCATCAGTTCAGCAAAAAATCATTGGCCAAATTAGTGGGTGCCAAACCGATTGAAGTGGTAGCCATGAATCAACTCACGGTGAATCTCCACTTGATGATGGCTTCGTTTTATAGGCCAACCAAAACAAGATTCAAAATTTTAACTGAAGCCGGTGCGTTCCCATCCGATCAATATGCCTTTGAGTCGCAAACAAAATTTCATGGGTTGAATCCTGACGATGCAATCATTGAGTTGATTCCTCGCGAAGGCGAATTCATTTTACGAACCGAAGACATCCTTCAAAAAATAGAAGAGAACAAAAATGAAATTGCACTCATCATTTTAGGAGCGGTTCAATATTATTCGGGGCAATTTTTCGATGTAAAGAAAATCACAAAGGCCGGTCACGATGCCGGAGCAATGGTTGGATTTGATTTAGCTCACGCCATCGGCAATGTTCCGTTACAATTGCACAAAGACGAAATCGACTTTGCTGTTTGGTGTGGCTATAAATATTTGAATTCAGGTCCAGGTGGAATGGCCGGAGTTTTTGTTCACGAAAAGCACGCACATAATTTTGATCTTCCCCGATTTGCCGGCTGGTGGGGACACAACGTGAAGGAGCGTTTTGAAATGAAAAAAGGTTTTAAGCCAATGGTCGGGGCCGATGGCTGGCAGCTTTCTAATTTTCCGGTTCTTTCGGGTGCAGCGCAATTGGCTTCGCTTCAAATTTTCGATGAAGTGGGAATAAACGCTCTTCGGAAAAAAAGTTTGTTGCTCACAGACTACCTTGAATTTCTTTTGAAGTCGATCGAGTCGTTTGAAAATTATTTTCAAATCATCACGCCTTCCAATGCAAAAGCCCGAGGTTGTCAACTTTCTTTGCTGATGAAGAAGAACGGAAAAAAAGTTTTTGATCGAATTACCAAAGGTGGAGTGATTGCCGATTGGCGCGAGCCCGATGTAATACGAGTTGCGCCAGTGCCGCTGTACAATTCATTTGAAGACGTTTTCCGATTCTCAGAAATTTTCAGAAATGCCATTCAATAAAAATCAACACATCGCTATTGCCGGAGCCGGATTAGTCGGCTCGCTGCTCTCAATTTATCTCGCTCAGCGCGGATTCAAAGTCTCCGTGTTCGAGCGTAGGCCTGACATGCGAACCAGCAACCGCGACACAGGGCGCTCCATCAACCTGGCGTTAAGTAATCGCGGACTTCGCGCCTTGCATGAAGTGGGGCTGGAAGACGAAATAAAAAAAGCTGCGATACCAATGCATGGACGAACAATGCATGATCGTCAAGGGAAATTAACTTTTCAGCCGTACGGAAAAGAAGGACAATTCATCAATTCAATTTCGCGCAGCAACCTCAACATCGTGTTGATAAACAAAGCCGAATCACTTGGGGTAAATTTCCTTTTCGATCAGCGCATCGCGTCCGTTGATTTTGAAAAAACAGAAATTATTTTTCAGCATACCTCATCTAGTATTCAGCACCAATCATTCGATGCCATTATCGGAGCTGACGGTGCATTTTCTGCCGTGCGTGGGGCAATGCAAATTACAGATCGGTTTAACTATGATCAGAATTACATTGCACATGGTTATAAAGAGTTGCACATTCCCGCGGATGCGAAAGGAAATTTTCAGCTTGAAAAAAATTCACTCCACATCTGGCCGCGCGAAAGTTTTATGTTGATTGCCCTTCCCAATCCTGATGGAAGTTTTACATGCACCTTATTTTTTCCTTTTGAAGGGAATGTTTCTTTCAACTCGTTACAGACTAAAAAAGAAGTCGAGAATTTTTTAAAAGAAACTTTCCCTGATGCATTTGCTTTGATGGAAAATCCGATCGCAACTTTTATGAGCGTTCCTCCCTCCTCACTTGTCACCGTTAAATGTTTTCCTTGGACAAAAAATAAAACCGTAGTAATTGGAGATGCAGCACACGCCATTGTTCCTTTCTTTGGGCAGGGAATGAACGCGGGATTTGAAGATTGTCGGATTTTTAATCACCTGTTAGATCAGGCTTCAGATTGGCAAGAACTTTTTTACGAATTTCAAAACTTAAGAAAACCCAATACGGATGCCATTGCTCAACTCGCACTCGATAATTTTATTGAGATGCGCGATCTTGTGGCTGACGAAAATTTTCTGCTCCGAAAAAAAATAGAAGCCAAGCTGAATCAATTGTTCCCTGAAAAATGGATTCCGCTTTATACGATGGTCACTTTCAGAGACGACATTGAGTATGCCGATGCATTGCAAATCGGTCAGCAGCAGAAAAAAATCATGGATGAAGTGATGCAAAAAGAAAATATCACTGGCATATGGGAGCAATTGGATTTTGAAAGCATCGTGAATAAATTGTAGTCATGTCCAAAATCTCCGAGACCGATATATTGCTCAACGCTGACGGAAGTGTCTATCATCTCAACTTATTGCCCAAGCACATCAGCGAAACGGTGATTGCCGTTGGGGACCCGAGCCGAGTGAGTATGGTAAGTCAGTTTTTTGATGACATTGAGTTTGAAATAAACAACCGTGAGTTCATCACCCACGTGGGGAAATTCAAAGGAAAAAAAATCACGGTCATCAGCACAGGCATCGGCACCGACAACGTTGAAATATTTTTTTCAGAGCTCGATGCACTTGTAAACATCGATTTAAAAACACGTGAGCCAAAGCCAGACAAAAAGAAATTAAAAATTATTCGCATCGGCACTTCGGGCGCGCTGCAAGAAGACATTGCATTGGGTTCTTACCTTGTTTCTGATTATGCCGTAGGTCTCGACAACCTCATGAATTTTTACGACCTGCCTATGACGGAGGAAGAAGCAGGTATTGGAAAAGATTTGCAAAAGAAAACGGGTTTACCATTTATGCCATACGTAGTTCGTGGTTCAGAATCTTTGCGCGAGCAAATCGGATTTGATTTGGTAAAAGGAAATACCGTTACTACACCAGGCTTCTACGCACCACAAGGAAGAACACTCCGCGCCAAAACACGATTTTCAAATTTGCTGGATGACCTGAACACTTTTAATAAAGGAGATTTCCGGTTGACAAATTTTGAAATGGAAACATCTTGCTACTACGCTATGGCAAGACTGCTTGGCCATGAAGCGTTGAGCGTCAATGCTATTCTCGCCAACCGAATCAAAAAGGAATTCGCCAAAGATCACCATAGGATCGTAGAGAACCTGATCGAAATAATTTTGAATCGCATTTAGTAAAAATTATTTACTGAACTAACTTCGTAGCATGAATCGCATCGATCGGTTAGTGGCCATTCTTATTCACTTGCAAACCAAGCGCGTTGTTAAGGCGGAGGAAATAGGAAAGCGCTTTGGTATGAGTTTGCGCACAGTCTATCGCGATGTGAAAGCGTTGATGGAAGCCGGTGTGCCTGTAGGTTCTGAAGCAGGCAAAGGATATTTTATCGTGGATGGTTTTCATTTGCCTCCCGTCATGTTTACGCAAGACGAAGCCAACTCGATGTTACTGGCCGGTAAGTTGGTTGATAAAATGGCCGACAAATCGGTGCGTGCTGCTTTTGATTCTGCTCTTCACAAAATCAAAGCCGTATTGAGCGATCCGGAAAAAGATCACTTAGAAAATCTCGATTCAAATATTGGTGTGTTCTTGCGCTCTCGGTACGAACATCGGGAACAAAGCGATTTCCCTGACGATTTTCTAACCGAAATTCAACGAAGCATTGCGCAACGAAATGTGTTGAGTTTAGAGTATGTAAACATGGATGAAGCATTGACCAACCGCCTCATCGAGCCTATCGGAATTTTTTATTACAGCATGGCTTGGCATTTAATTGCGTGGTGCCGTTTGCGCAATGAATATAGAAATTTCAGAGCCGACCGAATCAAATCATTAAAAAACACAGGCGAGCAATTTGAAAAGCGAAGTGAACTATCACTGCAAGAATATTTTAAGTCGATGTATCAATCGACCCGAAATCTAATTCGCGTAGTGGCCACATTTGAAAAGTCGGCATTGAAAGGCAGGCCATTGTACGGAAGCGTTTCGCAAGAAGATTTGGGCACACGCATTCGTTCAGAATTTTTAGTAGATAACCTCGTTTACATTTCCAATTGGTTTCTAGTGTTTGGTCCAAACGTTGAAGTGGAACAACCGGAGGAACTGAAAACAAAATTGGCTGAACTCACCGAAGTGCTGTACAAACATCATTCGATGACAAACCAAACAGCTTAACAAGCTGCTGACATAGGGTTGTCACTTCGCTCAAAAAATAATTTAAAAATCTTTTTCCTGTTGTCATAGGGTTGACATTGGGCGTTCGTTGATTTGCATAAAAAAAAACGAAGTGGAATTAAGCAGAAATCATAGAACCGACTGGCTGTATTTGGTTACCGGAATTTTAGTAGCAAGTATTGTTGTCTATTTAGTAATTATCTAAAATGGAAGTACTCGTATTCAAGACTTCAGTAATTGATCCATTGAGTGTTCGCACACTGAAACCAGAGCTCGATCGTTTGGCTGGCAAAGGTAAATGGAATTTTGATCTCAGCGACTGCGATAAAATTTTACGGATCGCCTCCGATAAAGTAAATCCGCAAAATGCAATTGAGTTGCTCAGCTATTTCGGTTTCAGTTGCGCAGAGTTAGAAGATTAATTTAGAAACTTAACATCAATAAAATGACAACTATTTCAACAGCCGTATCGATTAACATCAATGCGCCCATTAGCCAAGTGTGGAACGCATTGATCGACCCAGCACAAATCAAAAAATATTTGTTCGGCACAGACACCATTTGCGATTGGAAAGTAGGAAGCACCATCAAGTTCACTGGAGTATGGGATGGCAAACCATATGAAGACGTGGGTACGATTCTCGCAATCGAACCAGAAAAAATGTTGAAGTATAATTATTGGAGTAACTTCTCTGGCAAGCCGGATATTTTGGAAGACCGATTGATCATCACTTACCTTTTGAAAGAAACCAATGGAGGAACGCAATTCACATTGACGCAAGAAAATTGTCCCACGGAAGAAGCCCGCGACCATTCAGCAAGCAATTGGAACATGGTTCTCAATTCGATGAAAGAAATGCTTGAAGCGAATTAAATTAGAACTAATTTTCGTTCGTGGGCAAAGTAACTTCAGAAAAAACGCTGAATGATTTTTTGAAAGGGAAATCGGAGTTGACGATTTCGTTGTTCCACCATTTTGTTAATCAATTTCAAAAAATCGGAAAAGTTACCGTTCATCCGGCCAAAACCATGATCGGCATTGCTACTCCGCGAAAGCGAATTGTTTACATTACGCAGCTAGGGAAAAATTTTATTCACGTTGTATTTCCCTTCGACAGGCCTTATGCGGATAATTTATGTTTTCAAAAAATTGCCAATGTACCCGGAGACAAACAATACAATCATCATTTCAGAATGCTGAGCAAGGAGGATTTAAACGAAGAAGTGATTTCATTTATGAAACTTGCCTACCAACAAGGAACGTAGCGAGTTACAACTCCGTGTTGATTTCCTGATGCATGGTTCGCTTGAGTGGCGTTGCACTCAATGCTTTATAGCCACCTCGGATGTTTACAATATGATTGAACCCTCTCGATTTTAAAATCGTTGCCATGATTACCGAGCGGTATCCTCCAGCACAATGAATAAAATATTTTTCATCTCGGTTCAGCTGCGCCATATTTTTATTGATGAAATCGAGCGGAAAATTTTCTGCTTTTTCAAGATGCTCCGTTTTAAATTCACTGACCCTTCGCGCATCTAATACATGAAGCTTGGGGTTTTTCAAAAATTGATTGGCCAATTCTTCCGCTGAAATTTCCTCGATTGTTTCAACATCCTTTCCTGAATTTTTCCATGCCTCAAATCCACCTTTTAAAAATCCAATGGCGTTATCATAGCCCACACGTGCAAGTCGCGTAACCACCTCGAGTTCGCGGCCATGCTCAACAATCAGAAGTAAAGGTTGTTTCAAATCAGGAATTAACGTGCCGACCCATGGTGCAAACGAATCATCAATGCCTATGAAGACTGAACCTGGTATAAATCCATTTACAAAATCTTCTTTCTTACGCGTATCCAAAACGAGCGCACCTAAACTTTCCCACAGCGTTTCAAACTCAGGTATGGCTAAGGGTGTCGTTCCCTTTTCTAAAATTTTGTCAATGCGTTCGGAAGAGCCTGTTACATTCAGAATTACATTGGCTGGAAAATAATTTGGTGGCTCAACCAACCCATCCGTTACTTCTTGAATAAATTCTTCGCGTGTCATATCGGCCCGCAAAGCGTAATTGAATTTTTTCTGTTTGCCAATAGTAGATTCCGTTTCTTTATCCATTTTTTTGCCACAGGCACTTCCGGCACCGTGGCCTGGGAAAACAATGACACCGTCAGGCAAGGTCATGATTTTATTTCGAAGGGAATCGAAGAGCAAACCTGCCAAAAACTCAGGGGTAATTTCTTTTTTTACTTTTTGAACGAGGTCTGGTCTGCCCACATCGCCAACAAATAAAGTGTCGCCAGTGAAAACTGCTTGCTCTTTTCCATGTTCATCAATCAACAAATAACTAGTCGATTCTAGTGTATGACCAGGTGTGTGCAAAACTTTTATTTGAACATCTCCGAGCTGAAATAGCTCATTGTCGTTGGCAATATGCGCATCATAGTTTGGAGTAGCCGTTGGCCCGAACACGATGGTAGCACCTGACTCTCTGCTCAAATCAATATGACCCGAAACAAAGTCAGCATGAAAATGAGTTTCAAAAACATATTTGATTTTGGCGTTGTCCTTTCTAGCCCTCTCTAGGTAAGGAGAAGTTTCACGCAGTGGGTCGATGATAGCGGCCTCGCCCTTACTTTCGATGTAATAGGCGGCTTCTGCTAAACATCCGGTGTATATCTGTTCTATTTTCATAAGAGATTTATAATACAACTTTTAGTTATTGAATTGGAAATTTAAAAACAGAGACCACTGGCATAAAATGATTTTAGTCATCCAGTGTCAATTCAAGAAAGTCAAGGCATGTTTTCTTTTGGGCTGAGGCCTATTTAAAAGGTGAAAAAAGCTTCATTAAAATTGGTATTTTTATAAGCATGGGGATTCTGATTCAGGGATAACCAGTAACCTACGTTGTCTATGGCAAAGCTTTCTAAAAAAAATACCAAGGGTAAAGCAAATCGCACTTCTAAGGTTTTGAAGAAATCAACTCAAACAAAGCTGGTGGCGAAGGGGGTTACAAAAAAAACTGAAAAAGAAATTCTGAAGCTGCGTGAGACATTACAAAGGCGGACGATTGAGCTAGAAGAAAAAAACAGAGAGTTGAAAATTGAATCATCGCTTGAGCGCGTTCGTGCACAAGCGATGAGCATGAAAAAACCGGCTGACCTACTTGACATCTGCGAAAATCTGTTCATCGAATTACAAGCTCTGGGTTTCTCGGAGTTGAGAAATACCATGATCAACATTCACAACGATGAGCAAGCTTCGTTTCTCAATTACGATTATTCAGACTTGGCCGGAAAAACCATAACCAACATTTCGTACGACAGTCTTCCAGCTGTTGCCGAGTCAGTGAATAAAATCAGAAAATCGAAAGATGCATTTGCCTCTTTCTCAGTGAAGGGAAAAGAGTTGAATCGATGGAAAAAATTCCGGAGAAAAAACGGAGAACAAGACGACCCGCGTATTGAAAAGAGTAAAGGCATCCATTATTATTTTTATTCCATTGGCATCGGAGCCATCGGCATATCTACATTCGAACCCATCGGTGAAGAGAGATTAGAATTGTTAAAACGATTCAGAAATGTTTTTAATCTCTCTTATCAACGATACATGGATATTGCTACAGCTGAAGCACAAGCAAGAGAAGCGCAGATACAACTCGCACTCGAGAAAGTGCGTGCGAGAGCGATGGCCATGCACCGCAGTGATGAACTGGCCGAGACGAGTGCATTGCTTGCAAAACAGTTTAGTGAGCTAGGACAAACTGCGGAACAGATATCCATTGGCATTGTGAAGGAGAAGGATGAGATCATTGAAATGTGGATTAACATGATGAAAAACCCGTTGAATAAATTGTACCGGGTATCAATACATGAGCCATCCGTATTGCAAAAAATTTATCGCGGCTGGAAAGAAAAGAAGAAATCTCTTATCATCGATCTTAAAGGAAAAGAGCTTTTAAAATATGTGCGTTTTCGCGAAACGCTTGGCGGTGCATCAATCAACGAAGACTTGATAAGTGGGCGTAGAGTTGTGCATACTGCCTATTTCACCGAAGGTATAATTACACTTTCGGCTAAAGAACTTTGCCCGCCTGAAACCATTCAGCTACTTGAACGCTTCGCTGGTGTATTTGATCTTACATACACTCGCTTTCTCGATCTTCAAAAAGCAGAAGCACAAGCAAGAGAAGCGCAGAT
>DPLR01000473.1 GCA_003541895.1 Cytophagales bacterium
TGGCGTTTCTCTTTTTACGCGGTGCAAATTTGGTACGCTTTGCTACTTCTTCCAGAATTTCGCCTTTGGTAAAATAAAAATCGCCCTGATCTATTTTTGCTTGCGCCACAAGTTTGCTCACTTGCTCTTCCAGTTGTTCGGCTTCCCTTTTCTTGGTTTCTATTTGAGCAAGTTTATCATCAATCTCAGCCTTCTGAAGATTTACGGTTTGAATTAAATTGTTGTTTTCGTTTTGATATTGATTCACTTTTTCTTGCAGCGCAGCAAGTTCGTTGGTTCTCATTTCAAGTTGTTCTTTCACTTTTTTCAAGGAAGCAGCGTACATGCTTCTTGAAGTGTTGGCGGTACTTAAACGATTTTCAAGGTTGATAATCTTTTTCTCGGTTTGCTTTACGTATTGATTGATCTCGCTCATGCTCTTTTTAAAATCTTCCACGGAAGTTCCTTCCACCATGCGTGTGCGTAAAACATGACGATTTTGGTCGATTGAATCAATCATCGACCCAACATCTTGTAACGCTTTCGCAAACTTTGAGCTATTATCTAATTCAACTTTGAGCGAATCAACTTGTTGATGAAGTTGAGTCAATTTGGACGGTCGATTACAAGCGCTTACAAAAAAAACTACAGACGTGGCAAATAAAAAATTCCTGTTTATCATAAGATTTGATTTTCGTTTTGCAAAGTTAAACGTGAGTGAAGGCAACAAATTTTTTGTGATCGGATCAACGAACTGAATTCTCGATAACTCATGCGAAAAAGAGGATGAATCAAACCGTAGGCCAATACTATCTTTTTTGTATCCTTGTAAATTGATATTCAGAAAAAGTGTACGCCATTGTTGATATCGAGACGACCGGAGGCTATGCTGCCCATCATCGAATTACAGAGATTGCCATTTACCATCACGATGGGTTGAACATTACCGATCACTACCGCACGTTGATTAATCCCGGACGCAACATTCCTTATTTTATTACTGGCCTTACTGGGATCAATTATGAAATGGTGAAGGAAGCTCCATCGTTTACTGATGTTGCTAAAGAAGTGCATGGCTGGTTGGATGGCCGGGTATTTGTAGCACACAACGCTCACTTCGATTATAGCTTCTTGAAAAAGGAATTTGAAGATGTTGGCATTGCGTGGAACACAAAAAAACTTTGTACCGTACGGCTGGCCAGAAAAATTATTCCTGGTTTGCATTCGTATGGATTAGGAAGATTGGCCGAAAGCTTAGGAGTAAAAATTCAGGATCGACACAGGGCAGCAGGCGATGCGTTAGCGACCGCAAAAATTTTTGATCTCTTAATCAAGCGAGATAATTCTGGTGTGATTGAAAAATCGCTGAAGCGAAATTCGGGCGAAACAATTCTTCCACCCAATTTGCCGAAGGAAGAATTTGAAAAACTTCCAGCCAAAGCAGGCGTTTATTATTTTTTAGATTCACACGGCCAGGTGATTTATGTAGGCAAAGCGGTCAACATAAAAAAAAGAATTGCTGGTCATTTTACAGGAGAAGCCCGCGAGTGGAATCGCTCGAACATTCGAAATGAAATTCATCACATCACCTATGAACTTACAGGCAACGAATTGGTGGCTCTCATTTTTGAATCGCAAGAAATTCGAAGGCTTTGGCCGAAGTACAACCTGGCGCAAAAAGCGAAAGTGGAAGAATGGGGAATTTATGATTACGAAGACCGCAACGGTTACTTGCGTTTTTGTGTGAACATCGTTACCAAAGGATCAATGCCATTGATTACGTTTAGCTCAAAAGGCGATGCGTGGAATTTCTGGTGGGAAAAAGTGAAAGAGTTTGATCTCTGCCCAAAACTCAGCGGACTTCAGTTGGCCAAAGGACTTTGCTTCAGTTTTCAGTCAGGCTCGTGCCATGGCGCTTGTCAAGGAATTGAATCCGTAAAAAAATATAACAAGCGCGCACAAAAAGCGGTAGATTCATTTTATCAGCAAAATGATTCGATGGCCATTATTGGAAGAGGACGGAGCGCCAATGAAAATTCACTCGTGCTTCTGGAAAACGGAAATTACCTCGGCTTCGGTTTCTTCGATAAGCAAGAAACAATAACTGATTTTGAGTCGGCAAAGAATTTTATAAAAGCAGGAAGAGACAATCGCACCGTTCAAAACCTGATCAATTCTTTTTTGGTAAACCCGAGAGGGTCAGATATACTCATTTTCTGATTTTTATTCGAAGAAAAAGAATTCAAAACTTCATTTCTAATATTTATACTTGCGGTTTGAATTAACTTACACTATGGCATTGGCAACAACAGAGCAGCACGAAGCGCACAAAGAAAAAATAAGGCAGGTTTACAAAGAAGTGGGTAAGGTAGTGGTCGGCCAGGAATACATGGTCAACCGTTTGTTGGTAGGGCTTTTTACCAACGGACATATTTTGCTTGAAGGGGTTCCGGGCTTGGCAAAGACACTTACCATTAGCACGTTGGCAAAAGTGCTTCACTTAGATTTTCAACGCATTCAATTTACACCCGATCTGCTGCCGGCCGATTTGATTGGCACAATGATCTACAATCAAAAAGAAGGAAAATTTGAAGTAAAAAAAGGACCGATCTTCGCCAATATTATTTTGGCCGATGAGATCAACCGATCGCCCGCCAAAGTGCAGTCGGCATTGCTCGAGTCGATGCAAGAAAAACAAGTGACGATTGGCGAGACAACTTTCAAATTGGATAAACCATTTTTGGTGTTGGCTACTCAAAATCCGGTGGATCAGGAAGGAACCTATCCGTTGCCCGAAGCGCAAGTAGACCGCTTCATGATGAAGGTGTTTGTTGATTATCCAACCAAAGACGAAGAACTGGAAATCATGCGCAGGATTTCAAACATGCAGTTCTCTCTTGAAGTAAACCCGCTTCTTACCAAAGAAGACATCTTTGCTATACGCGATGGTGTGAACAAAGTGAAAATATCTGAATCTCTAGAGCGATATATTATTGAGTTGGTCACTGCAACAAGGAAGCCCA
Organism: Cytophagales bacterium; assembly: GCA_003541895.1. Lineage (GTDB taxonomy): Bacteria > Bacteroidota > Bacteroidia > Cytophagales > Cyclobacteriaceae > ELB16-189. Next base: position 3,003 of record DPLR01000473.1, read on the forward strand.
AAGAATACAAGCTTGATAAAGAGGCACAGTACATTCAGTTCGGGGCATCGCCAAGAGCAAGTATCAATCTTAATTTATCAGCGAAGGCAATTGCTTACATGGATGGCCGCGATTACGTGCTGCCCGAAGATATTAAAGAAGTTGCACTAGATGTAATGAACCACCGCATCTTGCTGAATTATGAAGCCGAAGCCGATAACGTGAAAACCGCAGAGATCATTAAGACTTTATTGAGTAAAGTTCCGATTAGCAAGTAAGAAGCAAAGCATGAGATTTTGGCGTTAGCAAACTTGCTAGATGAAAAAAGTTATTTCCTTCTTTCAAGCCAATTGGATTATAATAATTCCTGTACTGATTATTGGGCTAATAGCTTACGTACATCTTTCGCCTGATAAGCCAGAAAAACCTTGTTTATCCACTAGTTATATTGTTGCTGAAGTAGCTTACCCTCGCCAAAAATATTCGGGCAAAGTTATGTTTAAGTACAAGTGTGTTTATAAACAGAAAGAATTAAATCAGAGCATCACACTTCATTACACCAGTCTTCCCCCCGAAAACTTCGATAGATTTTACGTTCGGGTTTGCGTCAAAGATTCTACTGACATCTCCTTTCAAATGGTAACCGATTCAATCCCAGTAAAACCTTGGCATAGATTGGGCGTAGAGTATCCTGAGGATAGTGTTAAATTAAAATAACTTTTAAGTTAGTCAAACAAGTGATCGGTACTAGCGAAATGTACTAAAGCAGTGCAGGTATGGTAAATGGAATTGAGTTAGTAAAGAAAAAAGCCCCAAGTGATTCGATTGAAGGTTGAGAGGATAACGCTCGATCAAAATATTTTCAATTTCGATGGTCAAACACATCAAGTTTAGCCACGGCATTGTCAGAGTTAACGTTCAATTTTCTCTTGAGATCTTTAATCTCTGCTTCCAGTTCAGCGCGTTGTCTATTCATTTCTTCCTGTGTTGCTTGTAATTCTTCGGTGCTTTGTCTGAGCTCTTCTTCTTGCATAGAAAGATGTTCGGCCTTGGCCTTTGACTCGGTCAATAGCTTTTTTGTTTTAAGCGATGATTGCTGGTTTGAGATGAATGCCGCAATAGTTTCAGCCATCTTTTCAACAAAAGCAATCTGCTCTTCTTTAAAGAATTGAAAAGAAGCAATTTCAATAACGCCACTAATTTCATTTCTGTGTTTCAACGGCACGATTAAAATGTTGCGCGGTGTTGCTTCACCTAAACCGGAAGTTATCTTAACATAGTCTTTTGGAATTTCTTTCAGGAATATGGTTTCTCGCTCTTTGGCACATTGTGCTATAAGGCCATCGCTCAAATTCATTTTCATGCCTTCAAATCTCTTCTTTCCATAGGCGTAAGTAGAGATTCGCTCAAAACATTGTTCTTCATCGTTGATCACGTACAAAGCCGCTTGATTAGCTTGAATATGTGTGACCAATGTCTTTAAAATTCGGTCGCCAAGTTGCCCAAGGTCTTCAGTGTTGTCTTTCAATAACTCATTGAACCGAGCTGTACCTTCGTTTGTCCAGTTGATTTTTGATTGGATGGCTTCTGCTTCACTTAGTTTTAATTGCATATTAACAAGGGCTTTGGCAAGCACATCGCTTCCGAAACGGGCGTCATAGGTTGCTTTTAATTCTCCGCTTCCTAATTTTTCAGCGAAAGATGTAGCGATTTGTATGCGTTCGAGAAAATGATTGATCGCAATTTTAGTTTGGCCAATTTCTTCCTGACTTTTCACCGTTAATGCCGGAGGGAAAGTTCCAGCCGCAAGTTGCGTCATGGTTGTTCTGATTTCTTTGATCACAGTGGTGAGGGCGTTAGAATACGTAATGGCAAGAATCAACGCGATCATAAATTGAATAACAAAAATAGACACGAGCCAAATTCGAGCGTATGCAATTTTCTCGCTTGTAATTTCGTACACCTGCTTTTGAATGGCATCAATGGCTAATCGAACTTCATGTAACTTAGCGAAGAGCAATCCTTTTTTTCCATCCTTGTCGGTTAGGCCGATTTCTTTCTCAATCTCAACAACTTGGTTAAATTCGGTTTGGTAGTTGCCAAGCAGTGTGATGAGCTCAGCATTTTTTTGTTTCGCTAGCTCATCAGCAAAGGCGGCTATCGAACTGTTAAACTCGTTTTGGTATTTTAAATCTTTGCGCAAGAAAAAATCTTTCTCATGTCTTCTTAGGGTGAGCATGGCCACGCGATCATATTTCTGATTTGAAGTTTCAATTTTGTGGATGGCACTGCGCAATGAGCCTTCGAGTCCATAATCTTTAAACCCTCGTTTTTTAAGGAGACTTTTGGTTGCTTCAAAATTGCTGCTTATCTAGGA
>DPLR01000573.1:0-10356 GCA_003541895.1 Cytophagales bacterium
TGGATTGTGGCGTTCCGTTCTGCCATCAGGGATGTCCACTTGGTAACGTGATCCCCGAATTCAACGATGCGGTGTATCAGCAAAACTGGAAACTGGCGTACGATATCCTCACGCTCACCAACAACTTCCCTGAATTCACAGGAAGAATTTGTCCTGCACCTTGCGAAGCTTCTTGCGTTCTTGGCATTAATAAACCAGCCGTTGCCATTGAGTACATTGAGAAGTCGATCATTGAGCGCGCATTTGAAGAAGGCTATGTGCAACCCCGCACGCCTACGCAACGCACCGGAAAAAAAGTGGCCGTGATTGGCTCGGGCCCCTCGGGTCTTGCGGCCGCTGCGCAACTTAACTACGCGGGCCATTGGGTTACTGTTTTTGAACGTGCCGATGAAATTGGTGGCTTGCTGCGTTACGGCATCCCCGATTTCAAATTGGACAAGCGTGTGATTGAAAGAAGACTTGAGGTGATGAAACAAGAAGGTGTCAACTTTCAAGTGAACACCAACGTAGGCGTAAATTTATCAGCGGAAGAATTAGTCGATTCGTTTGATTCAATTTTGTTGTGCTGTGGATCAACTATACCGAGAGATCTCTCCATCCCCGGAAGGGAACTGAAAGGCGTTCACTTCGCCATGGATTTTTTAACACAGCAGAACAGAAGAGTGAGCGGCAAGAAAGTACAAGTTGAAGAAATCTGGGCAACGAATAAAAATGTGGTGGTGATTGGCGGTGGTGATACTGGTTCTGACTGCGTTGGCACATCCAACCGCCACGGAGCAGCCTCGGTTACACAAATAGAAATTTTATCAAAGCCACCGAAAGACAGAAATGAAACCATGCCGTGGCCAAGCTGGCCTATGATCTTGCGCACCTCCACTTCGCACGAAGAAGGTTGCGAGAGACAGTGGTCGATCGTTACAAAAGAATTTATTGGTGATGGCAATGGAAATTTAAAAGCCTTAAAGATTTCTGAAATAGAATGGAAGAAAGAGGCGGGCAAAGCACCAACCTTCGTTGAGGTTGCCGGCAGCGAAAGAGAAATACCGTGCGAGCTCGCGCTTCTTGCCTTAGGCTTTTTGCACCCGCAACATCAAGGTCTGATCGATTCACTCAAAGTAGAACGCGATGAACGCGGCAACGTGAAGTGCAACCGCTACCAAACATCACAAGAAAAAATATTTGCTGCCGGTGATGCACGCAGAGGTCAGTCGCTAGTGGTATGGGCCATCAGCGAAGGCCGCGAAGCCGCCCGTGCCGTTGACGAATATCTGACAGGCGAGTCGCTGCTCGAAGAGAAAGCTAAAGGAATGCTTGCGTTGGGATAGGATTTCGAAGGCTTGATTCAAAAGAGCAGGCCTTACAGGTCATTACATAGAAACAACGTAAAATACCAACGACAACGAGGGATCTACTCTACTTTAATTATTTTAATAACCTGATTAGGGTTTTGCCTTGAAACCCTTAAATAAAATACTCCCTGCGCCAAATCAGATAAATAAATTTCGCTATTGATAATAGTGCATTGCTTTATTGAAATACCATCGCTATTGAGCAGGTCAACATTCAAATTATCTGGACAGTCAAACCTGATCAAATTCTTAAATGGATTAGGATAAATATTTAGGGGTGCAAGATCGCCATTAACTATTCCAGTAGTAATATTTAAATTTAACGGACTCTTATATACGCCTTTTCGGGTGCCTGCAAAAATATTAGAGCCACTCACTGTAAGTGCATAAACATTTTGTTGTGACAATCCATCATTCACTTCGACCCAGCTATTTCCGCTATCGGAGGATTGGAAAACCCCGACATCAGTACCAGCAAAAACTTTTCCATCGTTAACAAGGAGACAGTAAACTTGTTGGCTTGCCATTAGGCCCTGTACCGATTTCCAACTACTTCCGCTGTTGTTTGAAATAAAGACTCCGCCTCCATTGGTCCCTACTAAAATTGTATTACTAATAACAGCAATAGAAAGAATCCATTGATTTGTTAATCCCGTGTTCATGGGATTCCAAGAATTACCATTGTTGGTTGAAATAAAAATTCCTCCACTAGTTCCTGCCAAAATATTATTGCCAATAACCGCACAATAGCTCTAGTGTCAGAATAAGTCAAACCATTACTTGCAAGTGTCCATAAGTCGCCATTATTTATAGAAAGTGAAACTCCACCTTGATCGTACCCAGCTAAAATACTGTTTCCGTTGATAGCTAAACATTGAACATTTTGATTAGGCAAACCAGTATTCACTGTGGTCCAACTGCTATCATTAGCAGATTTGAAGACTCCACCCTTAGTTCCAGCAAAAAGATTATTGCCACTCATGACTAGAGCTTGAACATATAGATTTGTTAACCCTGTATTCAATGCAGTCCACGAATCACCGGTATCAGCTGAAATAAAAAAACCTCCACCAGAAGTTCCGGCAAAAACATTGCTGCCGCTAGTGGTAAGCGCAAGAACGGATTGGTATGATAATCCCTTATTCTTTGCAACCCAATTGTTACCATTATCACTAGAAATAAATACGCCATCGGTAGTACCCGCAAAAACATTGTTTCCATTCACAGCAATGGAAAGAATATCGAGCGAAATCAGCCCTGTGTTCATTGCATTCCATGTGCTGCCGTTGTCTGCAGAGATGAAGATCCCATTGCCTTCAGTTCCAGCGAATATATAGCTCCCACTTACAGCAAGCGATTGAACTGTTTGAGCAGGCACCGCAGTATCTGTCCAGTTCAATCCATTATCAACGGATAGTTGAACTCCTCCGAATGTGCCAGCAAAAATGGTGCTGCCACTTACCCCAAGTGCAGGAATAGACCACGAAGACAAACCAGAGTTCACAGCACTCCAACTACTGCCGTTATTCGATGAGAGGAATACTCCTCCTTCATCAGTCCCAACAAAGATGTTGTTGCCATTCACTAAAAGGGAGCGAACATACAGATTTGTTAACCCGTTATTTACGGCATTCCAACTGCTGCCGTTATTAGTAGATAGAAAAACACCTCCGTCAAAAGTTCCAGCAAAAATATTGCTGCCGTTATTTGCGAGGCAGGTAACTGAAGCACCCAATCCATTGTTCACAGCTGTCCAACTTTCACCACTGTTAGTTGAAATAAAAACACCACCGCCAGTTCCAGCAAAAATATTGCCATCCTTTACGAGTAAGGATTCGATCGTTACACTATTGATAATTCCATTACTTGAAAGTGACCAACTCTCGCCATTGTTTGAAGAAATAAAGATTTCGCCACCTGAGGTTCCAGCAAAAATATTGTTGTCACTTACAGCTAGTGCAGTAATTTCGGTTCCATATGGTCCAGAAGTTCGAACCCATTGAGCATTAGACGTGTTATTCGCAAGAACAAAAAATGAAGTGGCAATCATTAGCGTCATTAACGAACATCTACTATCATGAAGTAAATTTTTCATAAATATTTTAGTTAGAGTAATAGGAACTGAAAGTTAAAAAGCATTTGAAGGGCCCTCTTCTAATAAATATTTTTAGTTTGCCTCCTATTATGATGGTAGGTTCTTAACTTCACAATTCAGCATTATAATTTTATATATCCCCTTCGGATAGCCTCGAGTGCCATACCGGTGCGCGTTTGTACGCTCAGTTTCCTGAACACTGACTCACGATACCCATCCACTGTGCGTTCGCTCACGCTCATGGCTTTTGCAATCTGCTCGTAGGTTTTCTCGCTACAGGCATGTAACAGAAATTGCTTTTCTTTCTCGCTCAACTGAACGGTTTCGTTGAGAGCACTTGATTTCTTCCGTAAGTTGATCAGGTTGGGGTCAGAATTATAATACCCAATCGTATAAATTTGGTTGAGTGCGAGCTCAAAATCATCGGGGTGCGTATCCTTAAAAAGATAGGCGCAACACCCGGCCGAAAACATTTCAATAATCGATTGATCATTATCGTTCATAGAAAGTGCTGCCAGCTTTACGTCAGGGAAATTTTCTTTCATCCAATTGGCCGTCTGCACTCCGTTCATCAAAGGCATGTTCACATCGATCAATAAAATGTCAGGTTTTTTTTGAAGCTTCTTGATTTTCTCTTGGAGATCAAGACCATTAATGGCATCGAGAACTACTTCAAAATTTTGAAAACTAGCCAACATCATCCCTAGTGATTTGCTGAATAATTGATGATCGTCTACTGTACCAATCCGAATCTTCATGTCTATTTGGTTATCGGGATTTGAATGCCAACTTGAGTCCCTGAATCACCAGAATCCCAACGCACGGTTCCTCCCAGTAATTGTGTTCTATTCTTAATATTCATGATGCCCACACCCAGCTTTGATGAGTCTGCCACGGTAAAACCAGTGCCGTCATCTTTGATGATCACATTCAAGTTGTTGGCATCTTGTTCCATTACTATACAGATGCGTGTAGCTTTGCTGTGTTTCAATGCATTCTGAAATGCTTCTTGCACAATTCGAAACAACACCAATTGCCGATCTGAAGAGAGCTCAACCTGCGAAGGGTGTTGGAAGGTCATTTCAAATTCTTTAGAGACATTAATCCGATTTACTTCGGCTTTCAGATTCTCAATTAAGTTGAATTTCTCTAACCAATCTTTGTTCAGCGATTTGCTCATCGAACGCAATTCAGTGATGGCTTTTGAAACTGTCTGTTCAGCCAGTAATAATTCTTGCGTAGGTGCTGCAAGACCGCGCATCGAAACACCAATTAAAAGTTTAGAACTACTCAACAATTGCCCCACGTTGTCGTGCAACTCGGTGCTTAACTGATTCAATGTCTCTTCTTGCGCTTCAAGTCTTGTGGCAAGCAGTTCTCTTTGAAACTGGCTGTTGAGCTGTTGTTTTTCTAATGCAAACTGAAACTGCTTACGCTGGTAGATGAGTACCAAGATGATCAGGCCCACAGCCACTAATAAAAAGAAAGCTGAGGCAATCATAATGATGGCAATTTCTTGTGATAGGCTATCCATAGTACACTTCCTACTGTCAAAAGCGAACTTAAAAATAGCAGAACATTATGAACTCCCCATAACCACACAAGCATTAACTGATGGCTGTCGGTTAGTTGGTGCGAAGGTGAGATTTTGCGAGTGAGGTAATCGAATGTTAGAAAAATCAAAAAAGACCCCAAAAAATAAATGAGTTGACCCGCTACAAACCAAAAATCAAAACTCATCGACAATGGTTCATCGGTAACATTATTGAGCAATTGAACCACGTACAAAAAAATCATCACCACCATTCCGGTTGACAAAATTACATACGCCATACTATCAAAAATGGAAGTAGTATCAGCCAAGATGAAATTGCTCAGTACATGATATACAATTTGAACCAACGCCAACAAAACAACTATACGTTTTTGGGATGAGGTAGACATTAATTGAAAAAAATAAAAAGAAAGGCCTATCGAAGTAACTATACATAGTCGATTGTAGATTTCAAGACCTGAAGTTTCTTGCACCAATGCCTTCAAAGCAAAAATAAATGCCACAAAAAAATAGGCCATCAGAATCTTATACTTCAATTCACCCGAAAACCTCCGGCTATAAATAGCAGTGCCAGTCGTAAACAGCGCGTACGATACAGGAGTCAACAAAAAGGATATAAAGTAATTCACTTTGCTTACAGAGCCCAAAGAAGGGTAAAATTTTGCTTCCGCGCTACGGGAAAATTCCCGTATCGGATACGGGAATTTTCCCGTATTGACAAGACCAATAATCCTTAACAAATTTGGGCAACTGAATTTCACACGGATTAAAGGCAGTTGGATGCTCCAGGTTTTACTCAGTTTCTAACTTCAACAGGTGGCGATGAAAGTATTGGTGGTACATGGAGAGAAGGGAACCTTAACATGCTTAGCGGATCAGTTAAGCACGTGGTACGTAGAAAAATGTACCACAGGGTTAGAAGGACTTTTGGCAGCAAAAGTGACTACCTATGATATGATCATCTGCACACAAAATTTACAGATCATTACAGGCGTAGAGATGGTCCGGTCTATTCGCAACCTTAGTCTCAATCGCAATAAACCGGTTATTTTTTTAGCGGATGGGCATGAAACCGAAGGCCTTGTTCGCGTTTATCAAATGCTTAATGCCAGCCTGTTAACGTTAGATGAAGTATCAGCCATGAATAATCTCAAGATCGAATAACCTAACCACCAAAATCATGAGCGCAAAATATAATTTGAATTATCAGTTGGGCTTGCTTCACTTTGCCCACTTGCTTGTAACGGTAGATGGGTTTATTGATGAACGTGAGAAAAAAGCCATACGCGATTTGCAGCGCGAAGAAAATATTTCAGACGAAATCATTCACCAATTTGACAAGACTGTAGCCACCAAATCAGAACGCGATATCTTCCTAAAGGGTGTAGATCTTTTAAGTTCATGCTCAGAACAAGAAAAATTATGCGCTCTGGTACACCTTTACCGTATGGCCGAAGCCGATGATGAGTTGCATGTAAAAGAAGTCCGTTTACTGCTCTACTCGTTAAAGTCTACCAAAGTAGAATTTGATGATGTGATCCTCACGGCACGAATGGTTGCTGCCGGGAAAAAATGCGTAAGCACTTCAAAAGTATGATGAAGCGAAAGCCCATACGCTACCAAACTTTTCTACTGATCAATATTCTCGGCATATTGCTGGCCTTAATAATTTTGGCAACACTAATGGTGAAAGCTTTTTATTAGGTTTGGTGCAAATCAGTGCCCGCCAAAAACTCGATTTCAAAAAAATACAGCCCACACAAACAAAATTCAGCTTAAAGTACCTAAATTTTGCAACTAAGCTTTATGTTGGCAACCTCAACTACCAGCCTGTTGCAAAATTTATCAGTGTCTCTTTTTAGCAAGATATTGCTCATTGAGCAAGCCAATCTTCAGTCCGTTGTCGAAACACAAAACGAACAAATACAGCGCACACTTCTGTATGCACTCATTCCCGTGGTCGTTGGGTTTTCTTTTATTGTATTTGTGATTTACCGCGCCAAGCGAGAGTCTTTGTTTCGGCAGAAAGAGGCCGAGTTCAAATTATCGCTGGCCGAAAGTGAACTTAAAATGCTACGGTCTCAAATCAATCCGCATTTTATTTTCAATTGCATGAACTCCATTCACCATTACATGCACAGCCATGACACTGCTGGCGCAGCCGACTATTTAATAAAATTTTCTCAGCTGATCAGGCACGTACTTGAAACTTCCTCACAGCGAATGGTTTCCTTAGCCGATGAGGTAGAGTCATTAAAAAACTATATGCAATTAGAACAACTCCGGATGAATAATGCTTTTGAATTCAATGTTGAAATCCATAAGGAAATCGATCCAGAGCAAATTCATATTCCACCCATGTTGCTTCAGCCCTTCATCGAAAATTCCATCTGGCATGGCGTTAATCACGATGGCAAAACCGGAAAAATAAATGTGATGTTGGGTATAAAAGACGATCGGCATGTGCAGTGCATTATTGAAGACAACGGCACAAAGCCCGTAGAAAAAATGAGTCATGATCTGTCGCACGTTGTTAAAAAAACTTCGCTCGGAATTCAACTCATTCATCAACGGATGGAAACCATCAATCAACTTTATCAATCAGAAGCCGGATTTATGCTGGAAGATAGGTTGAACGAACAAAAACAAATTTTGGGAAAACGCACAACCGTAACTTTACCCTTTGAAGATTAGCTACCTATGAATTATAAAGTTGCCATCGTAGAAGACGAAAAGCATCAGCAAGATCGATTAACGAGTTTGCTTGAAAAGTACCCGGAGTTTAAAATCATGGGTATAGCTCCCACCATTGACGAAGCAAAAAAATTATTGACCAGCCAAACCCCTGACCTGGTCTTCATGGATGTAATGCTTCCGCCACATACCTCTTTCGACCTGCTTAAAACTTTTACGCACATCCCCTTCGAAATTATTTTCACTACTTCATTTGAAGAATATGCCGTGAAAGCCTTCCGCCTTGCGGCCATCGATTATTTACTAAAACCACTGGTGGCCGAAGAACTAGCTTCTGCCCTTTCTAAATTCAAACAAAAAAATTCGTTAGATAACCGCACCAAGCATTTTCAGAATTTTATTAGCAATGTACAAAACGCACAAGTTCCGCGCATCGCTTTACCAACCAACACAGGTTATATCTATATAAGTCCCTCAGAAATTGTTCGCTGCGAATCCGATGATAGCTATTCAACATTTTATACTACCGATAAGCGTCAATTGATTATTTCACGATCTTTAAAAGAATGTGAGCAAATATTATCCGATTATCATTTCTATCGGATTCACAATTCACATCTAATCAACCTCAAGTACATCTCTGAATATACAAAAGATGATGGTGGTACCGTAAAAATGACGGATGGCTCTCAAATTGAAATATCGCGAAGACGAAGAGATGAATTTCTACGACACTTAAAGCATTTTTAAATTACCGAATTCCAACCCAAACCCACCGAATTCCAACCCAAACCCACCGAATACGAATTCGTCCTTTTCCGAATACAATACCCGTTTATTTTTGGATTGTAAATCATTCGCACATGGCAAAAATGACGGCTTCAACCCATATCATTAAGGGTTCTCTTTGGCTATACTTGGACAATCAGCAAATCATGAGCAACACCGATGCAGTGGAAGTAGAACTAGAAGAAGGAAAAGACTACATCATCCACTGGTTTGTGAAAGGTGGCGCAGGTACTCAATACTCATTAACAATATCATCGCCCAAAGAAGCTCAATTTCACTTAAACAAAATGCTTCAGGCTTCAGGCAAGGATGTTGGTTCATTGCAATTTGGAGCCTAACTGTTTGTGTACTCACTAACCAATTATTAATAACTATGTCTGATTTAATCTCGTACCAAAAAATCCCCGGTGCACCCGCTCAAGGAGGGCGCGGAGCACCACCTGCACTCGATCTGATTTACAATTACCTCAACGAGCCCGGCTTACGAGGTATGTCAGACCTAACGTTGGGCGGCACTTTTCCTACGGAAATTTTTCGACTCAGCAAGATTGCTTTCGGCAAACAATTCTGGTATTGCTATGATCGAAAGAATGAAAAAGTATTTCTCGCGTTAGAAGATGCCTACTACGGGTGGTCGAGAAAAATGACGGTGAAACAAATTCCGTCCCTTCCCGACAACGATGTCCTTCACCGGTCGGGTATAACTTTTGCGTTTGATGACAAGCACTATGATCGCACCAACAAAACCGATGTTGATCGGTTTATGCGGTCGCATGTTGATCCTCCGCGAGCATCACGCACAATCAACTCGCGTGACGTTGTGCGTTTGGGCAAGGAGTTCGTAAAAACATTTGGAGGGAAACAACGAAGAAAAGAATACTGCTATTACCCACTGGGGTATTTTGAGAATTTCCAACTCGAAACCAAGCGATGCATACTCGATGAATTTCTCGCGCAAGGCAAATTCAAATACATCCGCTATTTTTTCGGGTTAGACAAAACGCCCGGACACAAAGCCAACCGTATGCGAATCATCCTGTTTCCGGTGGATAACAAAAGTAAAGTCCACCCCATTATATTCGGAGGGGGAGGCAGTGGTTCACAGGCCTCGTTTCCTCCACCGCCATGATGGTAAAAAAAGCAGCGAAAGCTGCTTTTTTTTGATAGATAAGCCTGCCTATATTGGCAGTATGAGTTTCAACTCTCAGTACTTAGCTTCCATTGTATCGGCCCTTTCGGTGCTGCCGGTCTTAATTGTCGGGGTTGTCTATTTTAACTCCCTGCCAACGCTGCTAAAAAGAGCATTATTTCTTTTTTGGTTGGGTTTATTCACTGATCTATTTGGTTGGTATTGTTACTTAACCAACAATGCCAGTGCTAACATCATCGCTTTCAATTGTTACATGATCCTTGAGTATTCCTTTTATGCCTGGTTCGTTGGTCAAGTCTTGTACGATCATAAGAGGAGTATACTTTTAAGACGAGCTTGGATTGTGCTTATACCACTTTGGTTTCTCACTATCCGCATGGATGAGAACCACCGATTTTTTAGTTTAACAATTCAAATTTTGCTGTCATTACTTTTGAGTTTCTGCATACTGCGGCACGTTGAAAATGAACGCGAGCCCTACGGTAAGGCAGTCTTTTGGATTTTGCTTGGTTCTTTCTTCTATTATTTCTGCACATTCTTTTTTATGGGATTCCTCAACGTGAAGTTCATCTTAAAAATTTGGCACATAAAAAACATTGTAGGCATTACCAGCAACGCCATTTTTTTCTATGGATTTTGGATAGAGACACGAAAGCAAGCCCGTAAAATGACCTAACCATTTGACCGAATTCCGGTCAAAACCTACCGAATTCCAACCCAAACC
>DPLR01000573.1:10602-10827 GCA_003541895.1 Cytophagales bacterium
AACCTACCGAATTCCAACCCAAACCTACCGAATTCTGATTCATGGTTGACATACCCGCGCCAACCCGATAGGTTCGTATGCCAGAACAGATAAAGTTCTGCAACTAAACCTACCCACCATGGCCACCAAAAAAAGACTTCCGCACGAAAGCATACGCGTGGTGCCCCTGCACCACCCCAAGCCAGTAATCGCCCTTGAAGATCTCGGCAAAGAAACCGAAGACAG
>DPLR01000430.1 GCA_003541895.1 Cytophagales bacterium
TTCGTCAACGAACGCTAAAGATGGCTCATCATCATCTTCATCATCATCGGCTGGAAAAATGAATCCTATTCTTTCATGCCCAACATACTGATCCAGAACGTCACCAACAACAAAAGCCTGATAGTAGAAATTTCCACCCTCGAACTTCACTGAATACTTGCCAAGGTCAACTATCTTTTTGGCGAGACCTTCGCTTATTACCTCTCGATTGTGCGCACAGTAGAATAGTTTGTGGCTTTGAGCCTTAAATGATTTTGAAAGAAAAAGTTTCAAATTGTGTCCTGCAACTGTGAACTCCTTGCTCTCAATATCTGACTGGAAGTCTTGACCAAAGACGGTTTGAAGGTCAACGAAATCTTTGTTTTGATTTTCTAACGTAATCTTAGGTGCATTCCCTTGTATAAAATACAACTGAAAATGAAGAATAATTTCACGGGCTACATCCCTCAATGCGTGTGCCACATGTTTTTGGTATTCTTCTTTATAGTTTGTTAGTATTACCTTAGTGCCGATTGCTCTTCCATTGCTTGCTGGCTTTTCTTCACGGGGTGAATGAAACCCTTCCTTTGTATTTCTAAATTCAAACTCCCTAAAAACCTTACCATCTCCATTACTGAAACAACTCTCGACTTTCATAAACTGAAATGCTTTCAGGCATATGAAACGACCAACTCCCTTACCTCCAATTTCTATTTTGTGATCAGTATCAGTTTCAATGAAGAAGTTGAGATTTTCGTCATTTAAACCGATGACATTGTCAACTACCTCAAATGATTTAATTGGGTACTCGTCTATCTCTTTTAATTGTGCGAGCGTAGCAGGATCACCGTTTCTGATAATCCTAATTTTTACTTCACCGTTGCCAGTCAATTGTTTAGCCTTTCGAGCCTCCGCAATTGCATGGATCGAATTGCTTATGACTTCAAACAAAGGCATAAGTGGTTTTGTCCTTGGTAGGTGTGTGTTCCTGATTTTGTTTGCGATATTGCTTCTGGCTGCGAGGTTCATAAAGTAAATTTAACAAAGTCTCAATCAACATAGGTTTTGAAAGCCTCGAAAGAGACTGGCTTAGAAAGCTATTCAAATTTCACTTTTGGCAGATTTTCAACAATGTCCACTGTCTGTACGCTAACGTTAATAACGCTAAGTAATAAATCTAAAATGTAACGAGGGTTTCCAACTTCCTTTGCCCAATCATTCGGATCATTCACAATTCCGCTTTCCTTGTGAGTTGAAACTTGGTAGCGTTCCATGATCCATTCTATCGCACTCTTTCCATTCACAACATATTTATAAGCCTTTGCCGGAATGTTGCTCACAATTATTTTGCTGTTGTAAATGATTGTGTCCTTTTGATCTTTCTTTGGGAAACGAAGTTTTTCGACCTTATAAAATTCGCTATCATTCCCTGAAACTTTTACATCGGGGTAAGGGGCAACCGTTTCATAATTCAAATGTAGTTCAGCTAATTTTCTACCTGCTTTGCTGAATGCCCAAAAATCTTTTACATCCTCCACCAAAGGCAGACGAGGCAACATTTTCTTTAAGTCATTAGTAAAGGTTTCTCTGTATTCGTTGCTATGCAGGAAACCATACACGTAGTAAAAAATATCTTCTCTGGTCACGTTTTTCCCGTACTGTGTTTTAGCCCTCTCTAAAATGAAATCACTTATTGCATCCCTCCGAATATATTTTTGGCTTTCGTCTGTATCAAACATTCCTTTCTGAATAGACTTGTTTTCTTCATAATAATACATCGGAAAAATTTGACACTTTTCTATTGTGTCTAAATTTGAAATAAGAGAGGTAATAAGAATAGAAAATGGCTTTGATGAGCCTACACCAGTTATACAAATTGCAATGTTGCCAATGTTTTTTGTTGGAAATAGTTTTGAACTTAATCCCGGCCTTTCTATTAGTGATTTATCATAATATAGATTTGCTTTTGTAAATGGTCTGTATAGGCAAGAAACAATGCGGCTCTCGTCTACCTTTTGGACTGTTAGTTTCTCTAAGTCTTTTTTCAAATTCACTGTCCAACTTATTTTTGAATCATCATTACTTATAATTTCTTCTACCGAAAGTTTTGGGTTAAGAAATTTTTTCTCCTTGAATGTTTTTACCTGATCGTTGTAAAATGCTATCGTATTTTCAAGGTTCTTTTTTAAAGTTGATTGAGAAAAATTTGTGACCCAAGCATCTCTGTTTGATGAAACACCAATAACATTTGCATTAAAGACTGATTTTGTTTTTAGGTCAAACTTCTTTTCAGGTTCTAAAGGAATATAAGTATCAAATGTATCATTACGCATACTTAACCAATCCCCGTGTTCGTTTGGCTTAAGTTCTTTTAATTCCAATTCAGGATTTTTAAATGTTTTATATCCCTTTACGATTTTCAATTTTTCTTCTCTATCTATATAATCTCCGATGTCGTGATAGTGGATTGTAGCTCTGTCTGTTTTTACATCTGGATTTTTTACTAATAGAGTAATTGAAATAGGTGTACGACTACCACTTCCAAAAATCTTTCCACCCTCTTTACGGCTTAATTCTCCACTGGTTCGTTGGTTGCCTCTTAAATTGAAAACATAAATTGAAGTAAACTCTTTCTCTATTGATTTGCGGAAACCGTCCGTACTATTGCCATCTAACCAAGCACCGTTTGAAACAAAACAAATTATACCGCCTGTTTTATCTAAGCGGTCAGTACTCCATCGAAATGCTTTAATGTAACTATCGTATAATGATTTATTCAACCCCGCTGATGATTGTTTTGCGTAAGTATCAGCAATGCGTTGATCAAGTTTTGGATATTCCTGATTTGCTGCATTATCATTTGCTGATTTCTGCCCAACTGAATAAGGTGGGTTTCCAAAGATTATTTTTAGAGGAGTTTTCTTTTGTCGTTGTACCCTTTTTGAGTTACGAGGAAACATGTCAGAAAATAGTTTTTCTCCATCTTCGGATTCACCTAACTGAAAAGTATCTGTTAGGCAAATGCCGTCAAAGGGAACAAATGTTGTATTTGTGTCGGGCAGTAAATCGTGATACGTGTTCTCGATATTTACGGCTGCTATGTAGTAAGCCAATAGAACAATTTCATTGCAATGGATTTCAGATGTGTATTTTCGTGCTAAATCTCT
>DPLR01000602.1 GCA_003541895.1 Cytophagales bacterium
TTGGCAAATAGAAAACCTTCGGCAACGGACTGAAATTGCTTTACGAATACACCACTTTATTGGACTTTTGCGAGTTCACTAACCAGTTTTATTCTGTCAGAGTCACCATCAAAACAGTTAACTATCACCGAAAATAGGCTCAAAAAAGAGGGGAAATATGGCAATTTCGCCAAATTGGTGGTGGTTAGTTCGTCAACCTTTTTTTCCAACACGCCTATGTCATAAAACTTTGACCAAATCACCTGAAGAAGAATAGCTTATGAATCGATAATTAAAGACGGTACATTAAACCTTTCAGCGGAAGACCGAATGAATATCATAGAAACGGTAAGAAAAGAAGACGAAGCATTTAAAGGTCAAGTAAAAATGCTCTACCGCCTAGTCTGTGTCCCAGCCAAAGGCCATGCCTTCAAAACCGTAAACCTAGGCATTCCAACATATGGGGACAAGAAAGGCCTAGACGAATCCGTGTATTACCAACTCCGATTGTACGCACGTTAAAGTCTGAGTATTTGACAAAAGGAGCTGTTTTTGAGCTTCTTCTTACTTCACAATTGCGAAAAGAGTCAGAAAGTTACAGGAGAAAATCCTTGATGCATCAATTTCCCATTTGGAATTGCTTATAAGCCTGTAGTGCGCTATTTCGCCTAATACTTTAAATTACTGGAAATCAAATGGGTTGATTGATTCCGTTGTTAAATGATTGCAATCCAAGACAGTAATCGTTTCTCAGAAGGAAAGTTTGAACTTCAAGCATTGTGGAGACTGTCATAAGATGTATCCTCGATGGCATTTTTTGGCGAGTCTGCCAATAGGATTAATTTCCTTAATGTTCAATCAGAACGTGCCATTTTTCACTGTCCAATTATTTGGCCTTAATGTCACAGTTTTTGTTTTGTGTATATTGTTAGGCGTCTTAATCGACGTTGACCACGTAATTGATATTCATTTATACTCGAAATTTTCTGAGAGCGATGAATCAAGATATAGAAACGGAAGAATGATTCTGGTTTTTCATGGAATGGAAAACACAATAGTTTTGGCTGCGCTGTCAATTGTGTTCCCTTTTTTGTTTTTTCCCACTATCGCCTACGCCTGCCACATTGTTCTTGATATGCTTACTAACGGGATCTCTTTTCAAGCGTATTTTTACACAGTTCGTTTCAGAGTAAGAGTAGCACAATGGCGTCGAAATTGATAGTGCGCCTGGTGGTCAAACCATCAACCAATTTTTTCAACACGCCCAGATCGTCAGACTTTAACCATAAAGTGGTTCAAACATCGCTTTAGCTAAGGCCATCAGGTCTTCTATCCATCACTATTGAGAAGACCTTCTGACATCAAGACTGACATCAAGAATTGGCTGAAAAAATTAAAAAAGGGAAAAGGTTGCGGTTGACTTCAACCCAACGAAAAGAAATACACCACCCAGCCACATTTTGGAAGTCTCCGCCTACTAGAGATGCTTGGTTTAGTCATCATTTTCGTTCCCTCAAGAATATTAACGTATCTTTCTCACAAATGTATTCGAATCAGCTTCTAGTTATTGTAAGAAATCAAATATGTCCGAGTAAAACACCTCGGAAGCGAGTACGCGTCCATAAAGGGTGCCCTCCTACCACCCAAGTAATCTGTTTTTGCAGAATACCTATGGAAAGTCAATCAGAAACGATTACTCAACGCTGTTGAGCGGGGGATGTGCGTGCACTTAGCCTTTGACGACTGGGCTGCCGTTTTTGTAGGAGCATTGAATTCCGTATTTCTTGACACAGGCAAGACAAAGCACGGGGTCACATAAATTTGTACTTAGATATTTTTCTCCTCCATCGGGCGCTATAGCCACCAAAATGCCCTCTGAGAGTTCTTTTGCCTTCTGACTAGCAATATGGAAAATCGCGCCAGAGCTGGGTCCAACAAACAACGCTTCCTGCAGAGCCAAAAGTCTAGCTGCTTCATCAGCGGACTTAGGATTCACATAGTATATTTCGTCGACGAGTTCTTTGTTCCAGATGGCGGGTACATATTGAGTTTTTAGATCCTTTAAGCCTTGAATTGCTGTGCCTACCTCGGGTTGAACAGCGATGACTTTGACATTAGGGTTGTATTCTTTAAGCCTTTTTGAAACGCCCATCAATGTACCTGTGGTGCCAATCCCACCAAAGAAATGGGTGATCTGCCCGTTTGTATCTCGCCAGATTTCCTCGCCCGTGGTCTCGTAATGAGCCAAGACATTTGCTTGGTTAGCGAATTGGTTGGGCATATAATAGTTTTCTGGATTTTTATCAACTAATTCATGGGCTAAATCTTCTGCCCCATTCATGCCCTTAGCTCCATCGCTCAACACGATTTTAGCACCCAATGATATGAGAATTTGACGCCTCTCCAACGTCATTGTCTCAGGCATAACCAAGACAAGATCATAGCCCAAAGCTCGACAAACCAATGCCAACCCTATGCCTGTGTTTCCGCTGGTTGGTTCAATTACGGTTTTGGCGCTGGTGAGCTGCCCTGATTTTTCTGCCTGCTCAATCATGTACTTGGCAACGCGGTCTTTAACAGACCCTCCTGGATTGCACTTTTCCAGCTTGACAAACAACTTTACTTTAGGGCTGGTGCTTGGACTCCGGATTTCGACCAAGGGAGTGTTACCGATAAGCGCGAGCACAGTTTTGGAATTCATATAAATCCAACACGAAATATGCAGCTAGTTTAAGGGGGTTCTAATATATAATTTGACGACCTACTCCGAACTATAAACGAAAACTCCAAAAGAAGAAAAAAGGGAAGATGTTACTGTTGAAACCGAACTGATACAAAATATACCACCCCGGCCAAAATAACGGTAATGTTATTAGCGTGTGCTAATTCTGCCTCCGTTTTGCATCTTTTTTAATTAAGTCATAATAAGAGAGTAATATCGGAATGCTTCAAAGATAAAAACAGAAATCGCTCCAATTATGGCTGTAATTAAAACCATTAGAGGCATCAGACATAAGTTGAAAATAGGTTTTCAGCGCGCCCTAAACTGTCATCTTAGAACAAGGGATAAGGTGTGCTAAAGGAAATTTCCATACGAGTCAGTCTTTGCAAAATAAAAATCATAACCGCCGGCACCAAATTCCGTGTAACCTGCTATTGCGTATCCACCATCAG
>DPLR01000197.1 GCA_003541895.1 Cytophagales bacterium
ACGAGTTTGGGCATTGGATTGTTGGAAAGTTGTTGGGGAACGATATGACCTATAGTTTGAATAATGCATCGGCCCGGAGTGGACACTATATCGATGCAAGTCACGAATTATATGTAAGTATTGGGGGACCTGCATTTACAATTTTGCAATCGGTAATTTTCTTTTTTATTCTCAGGAAATATAGGACCATTTATGTATATCCGCTTTTGTTTTTCCCAATGTTCATGCGCTTTTTCTCCCTTGTTTTTGGTGGATTTAGCAAACAGGACGAGGCAAGGATATCGTCTATTCTTGGTATAGGCTCGTATCCAATTGCAATAATTGTACTACTGTTATTGTTCCTGTTCGTTTTGAGCGCGAGCAGGATGTTTGGAATAAACTTGAAGACCAATAGTTATTTTATCACAATTAGTGTATTCTGCCAACTTTTGGTAATTGCCACCTACAAAATGTTTTTATAATCAAACCAATCAGAGAATTATTGAGATAACTCTATAAAATAGAAAAAAAGATGCAACCTAAAGAAATAGTTGAAAAATTTGTTAACTACTTCAACAATAAAGACATTGAAGGACTAACAGGATTATATCACAATGATGCCGTCAATCATCAGATAGCCTACGAACCCGTTATTGGGAAGGCGGCCATCCAAAAGATGTTTGAAGAAGAATTTGCTGCTGCTCAAATGGTGTGCATTGTTGAGAATATTTTTCAGGATGGAGAATGGGCAATCCTTGAATGGAAGGACCCGTTGGGACTGAGAGGTTGCGGCTTCTTTCATGTGATAGGCGAAAAAATCAAATTTCAACGCGGATACTGGGATAAGCTAACTTTTTTACGTCAGCATAGAATGCCTATACCAACCGAATGACAATGTTTCTAAAAATGGGAATTATATGATTACATTATTCCAAAGTGGCTGAACTATTTGCGTTCACCGTAGGTGTTGCTTAAAATATGAAACAACAATTTAAATAATCATGAAGGATGAATTACAAATTAGAAAAGCAACTTCAGAAGATATTTCAGAAGTACTGAAACTTTATGCCCAAAAGGATATTGATAACGGAGATGTTTTGGGCATTGAAGTGGCAAAGCAGATATTTAGCAAATTTGCCTTATACCCCAATTATTCGTTGTATGTAGCTGTAATAGGGGATAAAGTCGTTGGCACATTCGAACTATTAATCATGGACAACCTTGCCCATCTGGGAAAACCTTCGGGTTTTGTTGAAGATGTAGTGGTTGCTGATGCATACCGCTCGATAGGTATTGGCCGGAAAATGATGGTTCATGCTATGCTGGTATGCCGGGAATCAGGTTGCTACAAACTCATTTTGTCGAGTAACATCCATCGTGAACGAGCGCACCAGTTTTATGAAAAGCTGGGGTTTAAAAAGCATGGGTATAGTTTTTGAATTGTAATGTTATCAAAAATGAAATGATGAATAAAATAATATTCTTTATTACATTATTTGTTCTTTTGGGTGGGGCAATAGTTGCTCAGAACGAACGCCCCTGTGTTGCTTTTTCTTTTGATGATGGCAACCCCAGAGATATCCTCACTTACAAAGGGGACGATTGGAATGCCCTTATCCTCGGTCAACTGAAACAGTTTGATATTAAAGTTGTTTGGTTTGTTGCAGCCAATAAACTGGATAACGAAAAGGGAAAGCTCCTGTTAGAACAATGGAATAACGCCGGGCATTTGATTGCCAATCATACATATAGCCATCTGAATTACAATAAACCTATGGTTTCCTGCAACGATTTTGTCAGGGAAATTAAAAAGTGTGATTCGCTCATAAATGGTTTCAGTAATTACCAAAAAATATTCCGCTTCCCTGTCCTGAAAGCAGGAAATACCATTACCAAACACGATAGCATCCAAAACTGGTTGTTGCAAAACGGATACAAGCAAGGATGGGTAACCATCGACGCATCTGATTGGTATTACAATCAGCGTTTGATCAGACTGCTGAAAGAAAAGCCCGATGCCGATTTGTGCAGTTTCAGGGATGCCTTTGTGTCCCATATTTTCGATAGGGCCTTGTATTATAATAAATTGTCGGTGGAAATCAACCATCGGCAAATCACACATACGCTTTTGCTGCACTTTAACCTTACTTCTGCCTTGTTCCTGAGCGACCTGATTGCCAAATTCAAGAAGGAAGGCTGGAATATTGTCGATTATAGCGAAGCAATGAAAGACCCGGTTTATTCGGAACAACCCAATGCGATGCCTTCCGAACAAAGCCTGATCTGGATGCAGGCCAAACAAACCGGCAGATACGAAAACCAATTGAGGTATCCCGGCGAGGATGGCGATTACGAAAAAGAAAAGCTGGACAGGCTTGGCTTATAAATTAAACCCACTATAATAAATCAACAGAGATGAAGAATTTTTTTATTTGGTTATTGTTAGTTGTTGCTATTTCCTGCACTGTCCCGGTTGCAAAGAAACCTTTAACTTTTCGCGAAATAAAAATCCCCAACAAATCTGTCAGCCCAACGATTGCCTCCTGGAATAAGCTGGATGACAAGTTACTGCAAATAAAAGTCGATTCCTTTGTCAGGGGTCACAAAGAATTTCCTTTGGTTGAGATTGATCCGCTTTATGAAGATTATCTGTATGTTACCTTTATTTACAGGGATACCACAGCGAACAAGCAAATTGGGTTCGACATTTTTGGAAATTACGACGACCAGAACCTTGGCGACCGAAAGATGAAGCAACTGCGGCATACCGGTTTGTATAACCGAACTTACTACATGCCAAATGATATTTGTTTCGCCTACCGTTTTGTAGTAAACGACACGCTGACAAAAACTACCGAATATATTGCGGATCCGTTGAATAACGAAAGGGTTCCGTATGGCGAATTAAAAGATTACAGTTGGTCGGCTTTTGATTTGAGGCAAGGTGAAGAAAACTGGAACAGGAAAAAATACGCTGATGTTAAGAGCCAACTGGTAGATTTTGATTTCACCAGCTCAATCCTGAAAAATACTCGAAAGGTTTACGTGTACCTTCCGGAAGACTACGACAAAACCAAAGCCGATGGATATCCGGTTATTTATCTATTCGACGCATTTATTTACCTGAACCGCGTTGAAGTACCCAATGTACTCGACAACTTGGTCCGCGAAGGCAAGATTAAACCAATGATTGCGGTTTTTATTGATAATCCGACCAAGGACTCACGCAATACCGAATTGCCCATGAATTTCGCGTTTAAAGATTTTTTGGTTGAAGAGTTGGTGCCATACATCCGGAAAAACTGGAATGTAACAGCCGACCCGCATCAAACAATTGTCG
>DPLR01000363.1 GCA_003541895.1 Cytophagales bacterium
GAATGGATCTTCTTTTTTCTTATCTACAGAATTTGATTTCTTGTTGTTAGTTATTGGCTGAACGACAACAGATTCTTTCGTCTGAATTGGTTTTAGAGGTTTCGCGTCCTGATCTAAAATTAACGTTTTATCATCATTCAAATTCAATTCAGGATGGCTGTTCAACTCTTGCAATTCGTTTCCACTTTGTTGAGTAGCTTCTTGTGCGTTTGCCCTTACGAAGCCCAAAAGGACCACGACAAAAACTAAGTTTAAAAATTTTAGCAATCCTCGCATTTGAATGTAACGTAACGTACTTACTTTCGAGTTGGTTGAGCAAGCTAACAAAAAAGATCTATGATTTCTTGGGAGGAATTTAATAAAATCGACCTTCGGGCAGGAACGATCGTCAAATCGGAAATTTTTGAAAATGCCCGTAAACCAGCGTATAAATTATGGATTGATTTTGGCCCAAATTGGGGGATAAAAAAATCAAGCGCACAAGTAACTCATCTATATGAGCTCGAAGAATTAGTCGGTAAGCAAGTTGTATGCGTTGTCAATTTCCCGCCAAAACAAATTGCCAATTTCATTTCTGAAGTTTTAGTTACTGGTTTTCCAAACGAAACCGGCAGTGTTGTCCTCACCACAATTGACAAGCCCGTGCCTAATGGATCTAAACTTTTTTAGCCATGCAGTTCTCTGATCTTCCACATATCACAGGAGGAAAAATACTTCAGCTAAAATCAGATTTGGCTATTGAGAATTTAGTTATTGATAGTAGAAAAGCGGTGATTGACGATGGGTCCATTTTCTTCGCGATTAATGGCCCACGAAATGATGGCCATCTATTTATCACTGAATTATATTCACTCGGAATTCGCCAGTTTGTGGTTGAAAAAGAGTTGAATCTTGCTCCTCTTCCAAATGCAAATATCATCTGGGTTAATTCATCTATAAATGCACTGAATTCCATCGCCAAAAATCATCGCGCACAATTTTCTATTCCGGTTATTGGAATCACGGGTAGTAATGGCAAAACCATTATCAAGGAGTGGCTCTATCAATTGCTTTCGGTAGACAAAAAAATTGTTAAAAATCCCGGAAGTTATAATTCGCAAATTGGTGTGCCTTTGTCGGTTTGGGAAATGCAACCTTACCATCAAATGGGAATTTTTGAAGCTGGCATTTCACAGCCTGGTGAAATGATTTTTTTGCAAAAATTGATTCAGCCAAACATTGGCATTTTTACCAACATTGGATCAGCGCACGCAGAGGGTTTTCAAAACATCGATGAAAAAATTAAAGAAAAACTAAAACTCTTTTCTCAGTCTGAAATCTTGATTTACTGTACAGATCATGTAGCCGTTGATCGAGCTGTGCACGAAACAAAATTGCCATCGTTCACTTGGGGAACAAAGGAGTCAGCTGATATAAAACTTACAGAACTTAAAACAACAACAGAATTTTATTTTCGAGGAAAATCGTACTCCATTTTATTTCCCTTCCACGATAAGGCTTCGCTTGAAAATGGTTTTCACTGCGTAGCTCTACTCTTGCACTTAGGTTACGATGTCTCAACCATCCAACAAAGAATCTCTGGTCTTAAGTCTATTGCTATGCGGATGGAATTGAAGGAAGGCATCAACAACTGTCAGATTATTGATGATAGCTATAATAACGACTTATCAGGGCTTCAAATCAGCTTGGATTTTCTATCCGGGCAGCAGAAAAAAAAGAAGACGGTAATATTATCGAGCATTTTGCAGGCAGGAATCAGTGATGAAGAAACCGTGAAAAAAATTGTTTCGATGTTAAACAAAACATCGGTTACAAAATTTGTTGGAATTGGCTCCGCTTTCTCCGCATTCAAAAATTTATTTGAGTCTGTTCCTTTAAAATATTTTTACGACTTCACAGAAGAATTCTTGAGTCAGTACGATTTCGATCAACTTGAGGGTGAGGTTATTTTAGTGAAGGGCGCCCGCATTTTTCAATTTGAAAAAATCGTTCATCGGCTTCAAAGAAAAGCGCACGGCACCGTAATGCAAATTGATTTAGGAAAAATAGTGCACAACCTTAATTTTTTTAAATCAAAGCTCAAACCAAAAGTAAAGATAATGGCGATGGTAAAAGCCTTTGCTTATGGAAGCGGTAGCGAGGAAGTAGCCAGTTTGTTGCAATACCATAAAGTTGATTATCTCGGTGTTGCCTATACCGATGAGGGTGTGGATCTTCGAAAGAAAAATATTTCGTTGCCCATTATGGTAATGAATCCTTCTGAAGAAAGTTTTGATCTGCTGCTTGCCAACCAATTGGAGCCCGCTATTTACTCTCTTAAAATGCTTCATCTGTATGCGAATTTTCTGGCTGGAAAAAATGCTAAGATTCATGTTGAAATTGAAACCGGTATGCAACGCCTTGGCATTGGTGAAGTTGAACTTGACGAAGCACTGAAAGTCTTAAAGCTGAATAAAAATATTTCTGTGGCGTCAGTCTTCTCTCATCTTTCGGCATCTGACGAGGCCAAACACGATGGATTTTCGAAAGAACAATTTGAGCGATTTCAAAAGTCGTATAAGAAAATTTCATCAGAGCTAAACATTGAACCTCTTCGTCATATTTTAAATTCAGCGGGTATTCTTCGCTTGCCCGATTTTCAAATGGAAATGGTGAGGCTGGGTATCGGGCTGTATGGAATCGATCCTGCCAGCGAAGTTTCTGACAAACTGGAACCCGTGGCAACCTTAAAGACGGTGATCTCACAAATAAAAAAGATTCATGCCGGGGAAACGATTGGTTACGGAAGAAAGGGTGTTGCTGAAAAGGAGTTGACCATTGCCACTATTGCCATTGGCTATGCAGATGGTTTTAGCCGGAGTTTCAGCCGTGGAAAAGGGGTTGTGTTAGTCAACGGGAAAAGAGCGCCTGTAATTGGAAATGTTTGCATGGATATGACGATGATTAATATTACAGGTATAAATGCCAATGAGGGAGATGAAGTAATTGTTTTTGGAGAAGGCCTGCCGATTCAAGAAGTTGCGGAGACAATTGACACTATTCCTTATGAGATTCTTACGAATACGAGCGCACGGGTAAAAAGAGTTTTTGTAACCGAGAGCATTTAATTTCTGAGGCCACCAGTATGAATGGCTAAAATTCTTGATCCGCTTTCAAAATAGTCTTTAGCAATCAAATCGAATATTCCGGCCATCATTTTTGCGGTGTAAACAAAGTCAAGTGGAATGTGGTATTGATTCTTAATCTTATCAATGAGCTGCTCTAATTCCAACGTTTTTTTGGCGTATCCACCAAAATGATAATTGGTCTCGAT
>DPLR01000375.1 GCA_003541895.1 Cytophagales bacterium
AAATTTCTTTTTGTACCAGCATCTACATCCGTAATAATTGATTTGAACCCCTTACGTGAATAGCCAACACCAAGGTGGACACTCCATTTTTCATCAATATTCCAATCAATACCAGCGGCTATCTGATACCCTAATTTAAATATCCTGTCAGTTGATGTTGGTGTACTGCTAGTATTTAGAGAATAAATAGTACGTGGAATGGATGTATTTATTCCTGCCCTAAAGATAGGCGTGAACACCGCTGTGGTTGTGAATTTTTTACTTAAGTAATATACATCGATCGGTGCGCGGGCAGGGTTGGCAATATATTCAGGGTCAGCTTTTAAAAGTTCGAGGTAACTATTTTCAGCGGCCGCTTGATCATTGAGAATAAGATACGTTTGAGTAAGTAACAAGTAAGCTCGAACTTTTTGCTCTTTTGAAAAACCTTTACTAAGGCATGATTGAAGTATTGACGGCAGATTATAAAAATGACCAGCTTCAAATTCGGCAGATGCTTGGTTCAACGTCTGCTCACAATCAAGATTTTGACCAAAGACAGGAAATGCGAAAAGGAAAAATAAAAAAGCAGTAAAGGTCCTAATCATTATTTATCCTTTTGTGAATTAAACTTAGTGCAAGTCGACTGATAGGGAATATCATTTCCTACATAAATGCCCCATTCTTCTTTTGTCATATTCCTCGAAACTTTAGGGCAAACTAACTCTGCCAATATTTTTGGGTTGGTAGGCCAAATGCGAACTTCACCGTCATTGCAGGATGCCACTAGGTAATCTGAATTCTTTGAAAAACCCAAGCTCCATACATAGCCATTGTTATTGTCCATAACCACGGGTAAATCATCCACATGGTCAACCACCCACATTTGCAATTTCCGATCAAGGCCGGCACTAGCTAATAATAATCCGTCAGGACTAAAACTCAAATCAGATATACCCGCTTTATGTCCTGATAATTCCTTTTCAACTTTCTTTGAGTTCAAATCAAATATTTTTACAGAACCTTTCTTTTCGGCAACCAACTCAACTCCATAGGCAACAAGCGGCCGAGATGGATGAAAAGCAACGGATAAAATTCTATTGGGAGATTCATCTCTCAATTCTTGATATGTATAATTGGTGAGATTTACCATTATCAGTTTACCCGAAGTAGATCCGGCAACCAACCACTTTCCATCGCTACTTATATCAATTGATTTTATTTCGAATGGCAAACTCAATAGCTCTTTGCTTTGACTTGTGCTAGTACTGGTAAAGCGCAACGTTTTGTCCAACGATGACGAAATGAACCCTGAGTCATCTGGTAAAAATTTTATATCCCTAACAAGGGCCTTATGTCCAGATACAATCTGAGGTTCTTTTGCTGTCTCTGCCAAATTAAAAATTTCAACAAAGCTTGAATCGCTTCCATTAACCAAATATTTTTCATTGTGGCTCAGCGCCAACACCCGATTTGGATATTTCTTCTCGTTTAAAAGCTTATCAGCATTTTGTGTTAAATAATCTCCTTGAAAAATTCTACCGTCATTCCCTGTGGTAAAAAAAGTGCTAGATGTTTGAGAAACAGCCACCGCAAACATTTTGCTTCTAAAGTTCCCAGGGATTTTCACAGCATTATAATTGGTAGAATATAATTTCGTTAATGAATAATAAAGACCCCTGAAAACATAGGGGTCATATTTTTTGCCTCCATACTCTTTGTGAAACATGTAGCCCTGAAGTGCTGTGCAGCCGGCCAAGTCTTTATCATCGATACCTTCTGATTTTGCTTCCAAGGATTGAGCAATTGAAAGCATTAAGCGTGCATTTGATTCTTCCGTTTTTCGCTCTGCTTTTTCTGAAGCCAAGTTGGCTTTATCGCGTGCAACACGGGCGCTATCACGCTGTATATTTGCTTCTGATAAGTTAGTCTCTGCTTGTTTTCTGAGCCTGTCAGCCTGCCTTATCGTCTCCTTCAGTTGATCATTTGTCGTAGAGAGTTGATCGCGCTGCTTTTCGATTTCAACTTGTTTTTGTTTAATCTGATCAGCAGTTCGTTCGGCCAAATCTTTTTGTATTTGAAAATTTCTAGACGCCTGCTCTGCCTTATCTCGCTGTGCATTTGCTTCTAGTAAATTCGTATTCGCAGCAATACTTTGAATCAATCCGTAAAAGAACAATCCAATAGCCACCATCAAGAAAAGTGCAAGAATCAAGTTTGTCACACGCGCTCTTCGCAGCATTCTTCGCTGCAACATCTCCTGATTTTTTAATTCAGCCTCATAGGTAATTCGGCTGGTATCCAAAAAAACAATTGCCCTTTCAAAAGCAGGATCGTAGCGCTGAGCCCAAGCCCGGGTGGGGCGTTGCTTCTTTTGCCAATTAAGCGCAAGTTGTAAATCAGGCGGTCGCCATAAACTGGTTCGTCCAATCTGATACATAGCAGCTGCATCCGACACGCGTTTGTACATATGAGCAGACTCGCTCTCTTGATCTACCCATGAAGAAAGGCGAGTCCAAATACGCATTAAACTTTCGTGAGAAAGTTCAACCACCGTTTCGGTTGACAATGAAATGTTTGAGCCGGGCATCAAAAATGAACGCCCTGGTTTTCTGAAATTCTCAACGACTTCAATCACTTCATTCTCCTGCGCCTCCGCCAGTTCTGCAATCAACCCTATTTTACATGGTCTCCGTAATCCTTTGTTGTCACTGCTATTTTCCGTTATACCCTTAAATAAGGTTTCTGCTATTTCCTTTTGCCGCGATGTGAGTTCTTCAAATGCTTCATTCGCATGCAACGAAAGAGCTTGTTCAATTCTTCCGATAGAATTGTAGTGCCTGATATCAATGACTTCGCCCTGATCATGGTTGTGCATCCAATACTCCCACGTGCGCATCATTGCATGTTGCAACAGCGGCAATTGATCTTGATTGTCGCCAACGTCATTCAAAAGTCTTTTTACTAATCGGGATGAAATCTGAGCACCTCCCACAGCCACTGGACCTTCAATGGCAAGTCGCATTTGCTCTCTTGTCATCTGCGGAACGAGATAATTGCTTGCATTGATCATTTCAGTCAACCCCTGAAATTGTGTGCAGTCTCCAATAAAGTCAGACCGCATACTCACAGCTATGTAGATCGGCACCTCACGCTGCTGATGTGCTGTAATTATTAAATTGACAAATGATGTGGCTTCATTAAAAGATTCCTCGTTGCCATCGGCACAAAACCTGAACAGTTCCTCGAATTGATCTATCAAGAAAAATACGTTTTCTCCTTCTGATCTTTGAAGATGCCTGGCTAATTCAATAAGCCCGTGAGGCCCACTTCTTAAAATAGATAGTAGGATGGCACGATGTATTTGAATATCAGCTTCTAAAATTCCGCCTTGCTGAATCAACTGCTGAAGAATTGACTCTGTTAGGTTTTTTATTGGTGAAATACCTGGACGAGAACTAATAACATTCCAAAACGGACTCGTATCGGTAATAGAACCTCCATAGAGCGTTGGCAGTAAACCGCAGTGCAATAAACTCGATTTTCCACTACCCGAATATCCTAAAATAGCAACCGAATGATTTCTAGAAAGCTTTGAAAGAATTTCATCCACCTGTCCTTCGCGTCCAAAGAAGAGAAATGAATCCTCCATGGTAAAAGGCCGCAGACCAGGAAACGGATTGGTCCCACTGACAACCCCCGAGAATTTTTTCTCAGAAGTTGATTCATCTATCACGCCAACTTTGACAGGTGAATTAAGCATCTAACTATTTTTTTCTTAAGAATTTAAAAATCAAATACACCGTCTAATTACGTAAAAATCAAAGATAAAAAAATCTTAGGTCAGTTTAAAAAGATAATTACCTACTTGTACGGAGTTAAACGAACTGCAAAAATTTATCGGTAAGTTTTACGTGGTCTGACAATAGCTCATAAAACTGATCTTTACTGATTTTCAAAAGATGGGTATTCTCTTTGGCCACCAACATATTGGTATTGGCAAAACCAACTGTAGAAATCATCTCACCCACAAATTGTCCCTTATTGAAATCCTTTACAAAGCGGCTATTCTCAAAATATTGAACCGAACCACTGTAAATAATGAAGAAGTAATTATTCAGTTTTTCATCTACCGACAAATACTCGCCCGCATTCAACTGTTGATCTTTAGATATATCCGCTAAATAAGACAAAGTAATGCCTGGAATACCATAGAAAACACTAAGGTTCTGGAAAAACAAAATTTTCTCATAGAGCATCTGCTTATGCCCATCGCTCCCTTTTTGTATGAGCCTGTTGATCGGTCTTATTTCAGCCTCATCAATTCTTACGATGTTGTCGTGATATTGCTTTGGGTCGATCTGATAAAGCGACCAAGCAGCCACTTCACGAATTAGCCTATCGGGGTTGAACAGTTGGGCAATCAAATCCATTTTGAACTCGTCAATCTTTGAAACCCCAATCTGATAAATAACAGTAGCCTTCGTCCACCGATTGGTTTGGGTAAAATCGCGGTTAACGAGAAATTTCAATGTCAATTTTGAGTCGAGGTTCATCCGTGGGTAAAATACCTCAAGACGTTTAATTTTTTCTGACTCGCTCAAATCGTCAAGCACAGGTATAACCCGCATTTTCAATTGTTCAGACAAAAACACATCGAGAAGTTCCACAGCGTAAGTAGTTCCTTCTGAAGTTCCACTCTCAATATTTTCTTTGACCAATTGAATTGACCGTGTGTCGTACAACATCGCGAGCAACATATAGATATGTTCAATATCATGATTTATTTCGTGCTGCAATGCCAACCTTACCTGCTCGTATTGTCCGCTATCGCCAAGTTCTTTAATGGCATTCAGATTCCAACTGATATCAGCTATATCTGTTTCGATGGCGTATTTGATTCGAGAAATTTGAGAAATACCCGCTTTAAATCCGCATTCACCTAAGGATAAAAGCACTTGCGAAACAATGGCCTTGTCGGGATAATCTATTTTTCCCCACAACAATTCTTTTGCGCGATTGCCTCCGATATGACCAAGCACTTGCACTATTCTGATCATGGTTTGCGTGTTCTGGCCCGATCGATAAAATCCCGCATCAAGGTAATTTAGTGCGGAGGCCCCCATCAACGCCAGAGAGTTCATCGCCAAATTTGAAAATTGAGTGTTACTCAAATTTTCTATCACTGAATTTATTACTTCACCATTAAATCGCTTGCTCGCAGTAGTGAGTGCCGTCCTTCGCACGATTGGATCAGAATCGTTTAACAATTCAATCAGGAATGAAATATTTTCGGGTGCAGATGAATGGAGCAGTAATTCAGCCGCATAGTGACGATCGCCCGAATCAACAGATCTTGCCAATTTTTGAATGCGCTGTCGCGTGATTTCCCCACCACTTCGTAACACCTGCTCAAGATCATTTCCCGTCAATATATTTTTTCCTTCACCAGTTACTTTGCTCTTATTAATTCGGATAATATAATTTTCAGACACAGACAATCCTTTCATCTCATTCATTCTTCGCTGAGCATAGTCTTGTGCTTCTTCATATCTGTTTTTCATTAAAGCATTTACCCAAACACCCACATTGGATGGATTCAATTTCTCTAATAGTTTAAAAGAAAAAATTGCTTTTGAAACTTTACGATCTGTAAGGTGAGACTCTAATGTAGAGGTAATTTGAGCGAATCCAATCTCAAGTTTATCCTCGTGAAACTCTGTGCTTTCTAGCTTCCCTCTGATTTTATTACGGTATCCCTGATGTAAATTCTGAACCAAGTAGAGGTATAGACCAACCAATGCAATCACTAGCACGGGTATCCAATAAATTTTAAAAAATACCAATTGACTAAGAACAAACAAAATTAGTCCGGCAGCAAACCTTCCCGACTCGTTAACAACACCTTCTATTTTAGATTGAATACCAAATCTCAATCTCCCGTCAAGCGGAATAAACATTAATTTATACACGGGATTCTCGAGTGAATCTCTCAACATACTATTAAACAGTCGTGTCAATGCCACAAACAAGAAGAAGAAAATAAAGGATTGACCTGCGGAGACAGAGTAGCCAAAAATGGAGCTTGCAATGACAGATCCAAGGGCAAAAATTCCAGTAACAATCGGAAGGACAAACAGCGAAATGCGCAGACCGTAGGTACCAATCAGTTTATCATTAATAAAAGTCTGCATCACCAAACTCAGCAAATAGATGGTACCATTAAAGTATCCTATAAAATTAGTGAGGTCGCGTTGAACTGGGTATTGTTGATTTAGCAAAGTCTGAAATGAATATTGATTCAAGATGAACATGGACATGGAGGTGATCAGGAACACCGCCAGCAATACAACGTATCTATCTTTAAATATTTTGACAAATCGCGTTTCTTCTCGTACTGTTTTGTCAATTTTTTTTGTGAGTGTAAACCGAGCCGCGATTACACCAATAAAGAATAACGACACAACTAGGCTGACGTTACAAATTACTAGGTAATCGCCCGTGTTTTTAAAATAGATAGCCGTTAGCGGCACAAAAAAATTGGCAGCGATAATTGCTATTAACTGCCCCGTGTCAATCCAACCAATTATTCTTTTGGATTGTCTGAAATTGAAAAGTCGGCCGAAGATTCCCCAATAGCACAACAACAGAATTGCAGTAATTGGGCCAATAAGGCAGTACATTATAAACAAGACTGTATCATGAATTTTTGGGTCACCAAAACGGTACAGATAATATACAATAGAGGTAATCACCAATATTACCGATATACTAGAAATGGTAAGAGCTATAAAGCGAACCCGGTTTTGAAAAAAGGTAAATATGTAAGTTGAAACAATGCCTAAAATACCTGCCATCAAAAAGGCCTCATTAAGCTTGTTGCTCATTTGATTTAAAAAAAGCGACTCGGCCGTTACCTGGTATGTGGCTATGAAAATACCAAAGAAAAACCCCATGCCCAACATCAATGCCACCTGACCACGTTCTTCCGGGTTGGAGCTAAGAAAATCTAACGGATGCTTTTTCACGACCTGAAATTAGAGTTTGGAAGGCAAAACAAAAAATAATTTCACATTCATAGCTAATAACATCAAATTGCTTAAAAGCTTTTTATCTGTTGCAGATTCCATTATTCAATCGTTGCAACAAAGAAAACCTCGACATCGGTTGCGTAAATATTTATACCTTATCATAACTATTCACTTTGGGTGAATCTTACCTTTGCGGAAAAATAAGGTTATGGCAAAATCTAGCACAAAATCAACAACTGTTAAGAAACCCGCAAAAGCGACTGAGTTAAAAATAGTAAAGGTGAGTGAAACAATCCTGGAAAAATTGAAATCACTTAACCTTGAACCTCAATTGCAATCGGATTTATCGTGGTGCATCGGAAGTTATAATTTCGACAAAAACCCAAGCGGACTGTACACTGCAGCCTCTAAGGCACTGGCCGTTTTCAATCAAGAATTAGAGAAGAAAACGAAAGGTGTTACCAAGAAATTG
>DPLR01000451.1 GCA_003541895.1 Cytophagales bacterium
TTCCAGCTCAAGTGCCTATTCATGTACAGGCTGCCCCGTTACGGCTCCTTACAGCACATCATCTTCCCAGACCTGCTATGCTACCTTGACTGGTTGTCAAGCTGTTTACGGATCAGCGTGTGTTTATTGCAGGTAAATCTTTTGCACTCAAAACAAGAAATGGGTTCTACATTAGAACCCATTTTTATTTCGCCAAACTTTTTTGGAGTGCCTCATTAACGATTTTCTCTGTTAACGCATTTGGAGTCTCCGCTGTCACCTCATATTCATAAAAAGGTTTATCGTCTTTGAAGAGTTTGATCTTAGCAGTAAGCGATGTTTCTTTTTTAGAATATCGCCCTCGCAAACTAAAACCTCCGAAAAATTTACGAGCATCAACAAAGTCGATTGCACCTGAGCCACCACCTGCTTTCAGTTTGAGATGGCCATCTACTTCAGCGGTAATATCAAGCACATCGTACAATTCAGATTCTTCCTGAAAATCGCTTCTAATAAAAACCGGTTTGGGTTCAACGAGTGTGATTTTGCTCCGTTCTGTTTCTGTTAATTTTCCAATATCAAAACTCACCGCCTCAGAAGGTATTCGCATTTCAGGTTTTTGTATGCCACCAATACTGTTTGCCAATTGAGGAACCTTGTCAACTGCAAACAAAAAAAGTTTCATGATATCAACGAATTCGTTTTCGCGCAACGCTGGGCCTTTCATTCCGTAGAGTAAACTATATGTTAATACTCCTTGTCCGTACATATTGGTTTCGTAACTCACTGCATTGGCTGCTGAACCTGCTAACACATAAAGCCCTGTTTTGTCCTTCATTGTCTCTATGGCTCGGGTTTGTGATGAACTCATAGTGTTCTGACTCTTTGCGATGTTGCCCAACAACTGACCCGAGTGACACGCATCAATAATCATCACCTGCTTTACAGCCGGAATCTTTTTAATCATCTGAGTAAACTCAGTACTTGAGATGGCCACCGATTTTCTTATTGTTTCATCTGCCAGAGATCCATCTTGCGCATCGGCCGTGAGGTAGAAGAAATCAGGATCGGGATCTCCATAATTCACCCCATGACCCGATAAGTAAACAAATAGAATATCATTGGCGGTTGATGTTTTTGCAAACAACTCAAGCATTCTTACTATGTTTGGTTTTGTTGGGCGAAACCGAGGATCCTTATTATCTGTAGTCAACAGTTTTATTTCAAGATTATCTTTTCCGATGTATTGCGTTCCGCTGATCTCGAGTGCATCTGCCATATCTTTGGCATCTTTTGCGGCAAACTTTAAATCCAGCTGGTTGCCTGCATAATCAGATATTCCTACGAGTAAAGCATATAATTTAGGTGTGGTTTTTTTATTGCCTTGAGGAAGAAGGTAAACATTTTTGGGGCGACTAACCAAGTTGCCCGATTTGTTATACGCTTTAACAGAAATTTTATTCAAGTCTCCTTCTTTGAGATTCGGATGACCCGCCACACTATAGGAGAGTGAAACCTCAGGGCTGTATTTCTCAATCGGAGTAACTTGCGTGAGGTCATTCACTGTTTCTTTGTCGTTGATCAAAATGGTTACCTGACCATAGCCACCGCCTTGATCCGTAAGGGTAATTCCAAGCTTACCATTGTTTAATGACGGATGAAGCAAACTAATTTCTGGGTAAAGACTTAGCTCATTTAATTCAGTTGCAGTTCGAATGGGCTCTTGGTTATATCCCAAAATTTTTGGCAGCAAAGAAGGTTCGTAATACGATTGTTTCAGCTGATCAATATTTACAAACTCACTTCCCTTTAAGTAATGCAATCCGTTCATTGCGTTAGAAGTTGCATCGAACAATCCGATATCGGTAGAGACCACCCAGTTGGTTTCATCAAGAGGGATAACGGTTGCCTTTAAAGGACTTTGTATGTTCTCATCCAATGACCAAACTTTAATCGTTCCATCTAAACTTGAGGTAAGCATGAATTTATCTTTGATGAACTCTACTGAAGTAATTGCGCCCCCATGACCCGCAAAGGAAGAGATCAGTTTTCCTGATTTAGCGTTCCACAAATTCAAACTATAATCTTGGCTCGCTCCGAATTTCCCTGATGATGTATTCCATGTAACAATCCAATTTTTTTGTGGCAATACTTCAATATTATTTGATCCTACTCCAGTTGTTAGCGAAAACGAGTTGACTTCCTTTTTAGAAATCGAATTAATAATGTGAATCCTTTCTCCATCAATCGCATAAAGATTGTTGTTATACCCAAAGGCATAGCCGTTCACTCCTGTCAGAGTAATTTTTGTTGGCTTCCCAACTTTCGCGGTTTCATAAAAATTCAGCGCATTTGGTGATTTGGTTACTAATTGCTTTCCGTCTGGGCTGATCTTATAGTCAAAAACATTTTTGAGTTTAATGCGGCCATCTTTGCTTTTATCAGGCGAATAAAAATCAATCCCGCTCTCGGTCGATTTCTTATAAAACATTCCGAGACTATCAAAATTAATTGGGCTACCCGAATACATTCGGTCAATAGGATAGGTAGCGCTAGGCGCCCAACTTTCGGTATCCCAAATTCTAAGATTACCATCGTCTGAAGCAGTTACCAATTTTTTTTGGTTGGGGTAAAATGAAAGGCTCTGCACCGTTCCTTTGCCAGCTTTAATTAGTCGTGCGTCAGTTGCACCCGTCAAATCCAAAATCAATACTTCAGGTCTTGTTGAGGCTATCGCTAAAAATCTACCTGACTCATCGATCGAACAAGAGACGATCTGTTTCGCCTTTCCACAAAAATTCCCTGATAACTTATTATCATCAACAGAATACGCTCGAATGCACGAAGAATAATTAGGCAGAAAGTATTTCGATTTTGAAAAAAGTACTGCATTAATTCCTGTTTCAAAACCAGCAACACCCTCTTCATCCAATTTCAAATCGGTTTGCACAGGCTCTCCGTTAAGCGAATAAAAAGCATAGTTCTTTTTAGGATCGCGGCCTACTGCCATAAAAATAGTGGGGTTGTTGGTAAACTCTATTTTGTATGCGCGAATGGCAAAAGCTTGAATCGATTTTGAAACAGCAAGCGTACTTCCATCCACTAGTATAATTTTACCCGCGTTGTCAGCTACCACTAATTGCTTTCCATCTTTAGAGAAACGAACGTCATTGATAGCTGCAGTTAAAACAACCGATTTTATTTTTGCCCCCGACTGAAAATTAAAAAGAGCTAATTCCCCTGTTCGCGTACCGCAGGCAAGAAACTGCTCGCCTTCACTAATGGAGAAACTATGTATTGGGCTGCCAACAACTATTTCGCGTAACAATGCTCCGCTAGCTGTATTCCATATCAAAATTTTTCCATCAAAGGAAGAGCTGATCACAAATGAACCATCCGCAGAGAAGACAACTCGTGAAACTGCATCGGTGTGGCCTACTAACTCACTTTGCTTAGCAACTCTTTGAAGATCCCAAAGGATTACTTTTTTATCAATGCCTGCACTGGCCAATAAACGATTGCGTGGAGAAAAACTGACATCGTTCACGCCATCCGCATGACCAATCAATGGATATAATTCCGTACTTGATTCAATGTCCCAAACTTTGATCTCAGACGATTGATCTGCCGTAGCCAAATATTTATTATCCATATCAATAGTGATGGATACCACCGGGTACGTATGTCCGGTTGGGATAATGAGTTTTGGCTTTTGAGCGAAAATGGATTGAACGACAAATAAAAAAACAAAAAAAGAAGAGATGGCTTTCATAGACAATGATGGGGATTGATAATTAAAGGTAATCTACAAATACTCGTGAATTTTTAAAAAGTTTTTCAAACTCAACTTCTCTACGTAAACATAAAAGGCAACTCGTTCATTCTCCATTCAACACAAACTTCCAGTAGCTTCATGTTATTTTTATTTACTTTAGACGAATAACTTTTTTGCAATGAAACAATTTTCAGTTTTCCCCATATTATTCTTAAGTGTTGCCCTCTTTGCACAAGAAAAAAAATTTACCCTAAACGATACGCTTCGCGGAACGATTACACCTGAGCGCGCATGGTGGGATTTGAATTATTATCACCTTTCGGTAAACCCCAAGCCAGAGACTCAATTTATTTCGGGCCGTGTTGAAATTAGATACACCGTGTTGTCTTCTAACCAATCGATGCAAATCGATTTGCAACCTCTACTACACATTGATAAAATCACGCAAGATGAAAACGAGCTCACCTTTAACAAGAAGGGAAGCAATGCTTATTTTATTCAACTGAAAAAACCTCAAGCAAAAGGCAACAAGGAGGCTGTTGTTGTTTATTATTCGGGCAACCCAATTGTAGCTAAGCATCCACCGTGGGAAGGCGGTGTACAGTGGGAAAAAGACAACAACGGAAATTGGTTTATCGCCACTTCATGCCAGGGTTTGGGCTCAAGCGCGTGGTGGCCTTGCAAAGACCACATGTACGATGAGCCGGACAGTATGCTGATCAGCATCACAACACCAAAAAATTTAATGGACGTTTCAAACGGAAGATTGCGCAGCACCGTAGACAATGCCGATGATACCAAAACCTGGAACTGGGAAGTAAAAAATCCGATCAATAATTACGGAGTGAATATGAACATTGCAAACTATGTTCACTTTGCTGACACCTTGCATGGGGCCAAAGGAGTTCTGGACATGAACTATTATGTGTTACCCTACAATCTTGATAAGGCGAAAGAACAATTCAAACAAGCCAAGCTGATGATGAAGGCATTTGAATATTGGTTTGGGCCATATCCATTTTATGAGGATGGGTTTAAATTAGTTGAAGTACCTTACCTAGGCATGGAGCACCAAAGTTCTGTTACTTATGGAAACGGGTATGGCAATGGTTATCGAGGTCACGATCTTTCAGGAACAGGCTGGGGCTTGAAATGGGATTTCATTATCATTCATGAATCAGGGCACGAGTGGTTTGCCAATAACATCACCTACAAAGACATTGCCGACATGTGGATACACGAAAGCTTTACCAATTATTCGGAAGCACTTTATACCGAATACTATTTTGGTAAAGACGCAGCAACAGAGTATGTGGTGGGCACCCGAAGAGGAATCAGAAATGATAAACCGATCATTGGAGTTTACAATGTGAACGAGGAAGGCTCTGGCGATATGTACCCGAAAGGTGGCAACATGCTGCACACCATTCGGCACAGCATTAATGATGATAAATTATTCAGGGAAATTTTACGAGGCCTCAATAAAACTTTCTATCACCAAACAGTAACAACACAGCAAATCGAAAATTTCATTTCCGAAAAATCAAAGATGAATTTCAGTAAAGTGTTTGATCAATATTTACGAAACACCCAAATCCCAACGCTTGAATATTATACTGAAAAAGGAAAAATATTTTTCCGATGGACTAATTGCGTAAATGGATTTGATCTTTCAATCATTTTGAAAGATGGATCGCGAATCAACCCAACCGAAAAATGGCAAAGCCAAAAATTGATTGAGCCAATTGATACTGCTTACATTGAAAAAATGTTTTATGTGAAGACCTCGTTGAAGGGTAAATAATTGGTAAGGCACTAGTTTCTATTCACAAAAAAAGCCCTGTTTGGTCAGGGCTTTTTTATTTCTTTGAAAAGTGTGTTATATCTTCTTACTAAGCGCATCAATCTTTGCTTGCGCTTCCGTCTTGCCCATGCTAAGTGCTTTCTTGTAAAGCTCAATAGCTTCTTTGTAAGTCTCTTTTTTCTTCTTCGGTGCAAGTTTGGTACGGTTGGCCGCTTCTTCCACTGCCTGTGCACGAGCATAAATTGATTCAGCTTCGCTCACC
>DPLR01000011.1 GCA_003541895.1 Cytophagales bacterium
ATCCCCACACCTCCCTTGGTAAAACTAATGGCACCAGTCTGTCAAAACTCTGCTCCTATGAAATTGTTTGGATATCCCTTTGGCGGAACTTGGAGTGGACCCGGTTTAGTGCAAGGAAGCAACGGCACTTTTGACCCCAACTTAGTGGGCCCTGGAAAATTTTTATTGACCTACAAAACTCCGAATTGCACGTATGAAGGAAAACTTTTGATTGAAGTACTTAAAAAACCAGGAGCCACTCTATCATCGCCCCCAAGCTTAATTATATGCCCTACAAATCCGCAGATGATAAGCATCAATCCCCTTGATTCTGCTACGTATCAATGGTACTTTCAATCACCGAATGGTTCCCTCACGAAGCTTTCCGGAAAGGCTTCCATCTCACTATCGGTTAATCTCGCTGGAAGTTACTATTGTGTTATTACCAAGGGACAGTGCTCTGCTCAATCACCTGCAGTAGTAGTGACCTACGAAACACCCAGCGCATCTATAGGCCCACAAAAAGTAATTTGCGATATTAATAAAACTATAACCTTAACAGCCTCTCCTTCCGGAGGAAGTTGGTCGGGGGGCAATATCACAGATCAAACGAATGGAGTATTCAATCCTAGTGGATTAGCCAATGGAAAGTATCCTGTTAAATACACGTTCACAAGTAACCTTGGGTGTACTTATTCTTTTGCCGACACGGTATTGGTAGATACAATTCCTAAAGTGCGATTGAATCGAGTTCCAGGTGATTTCTGTCTTTCGGGTTTGGTCAATCTTCAAGTAGTGCCTCCGGTGCATGGAGCTAAATTTCTTTGGAACTATAAAAGCACTTCATCATCTGCATGGTTATTAATAGATTCTGTTAGCAGTCCATCAAGAACTTTTGTCGATCGTGGTTATTATGAGAGCATTGTGTCAAATAAATATTGCAAAACAAAAACGGATTCACTTTTAATTGGTGATTTGAATGACATCAACTTGACGTTAAATCCCAATGATTCGTTAATTAAAGTTTGCTTTGATCGCACAACTGAGTTAAGAGCAAGTTCTACCAGAACTGATGTAACTTTCTCGTGGTATAAAAAAGACACCATTCAAAATAATTATCAATTGATCAGTTCGGATCAGTCATTAATTGTTGATCGATCGGGATACTATAAGGTAAAAGCAGTGATTGGATTTTGTGAATCTGAATCTGCACTGAAAAAAGTAAAATTTCTCCCGAAAGACACATTATTTGTTCCAAATGTTTTTACTCCAGATGGAGATGGTTTTAATCCAGATTTTTCCATTGTATCTAATGCGAATAATTATAGTATAGAAATTTTAAATCGATGGGGAGAAGTTATTTACAAAGGAGACAAAAACAGTAGCCCTTGGGATGGGGGCAACCATCCTACGGGAGTGTACTTTTGGAATGTTGAATATAAAGATTGCCGCAACGATGAAAGGAAGGCTAAAGGTTGGGTTCAGCTCATTAGGTAACTTTGTTCACTTTTCTTTCAATTCATCTTCAATCATTTTATGATGAGCTAGCTTTCTAAAAATTTCTGCACTTGGTCTGGGTTTTCGTTCCTTCGTTTCTAGATCAACTTCATATAGACCAAACCTTTTAGTAGGGCCGAGGTGCCATTCAAAATTATCCCAGGTACTCCACCAGAAGTAGCCGCGGATGTCAATTCCATCTTGAAGCGCCTGATGTAAAATTTTTGCGTAGTCAATTATCGCTCTTGGACGAAGTGCATCGCGTTCATCGCATACTCCATTTTCTGTGATGATGATAGGCTTTTTGTATTTTTTCCAGTAGCGGTCGATACAGGTTCTTAAACCTTCAGGGTGATACTCCCACATGTCATCGTGTGGCCGGCCGAGTTGCTTCATTTTCTCTGGCGTTTCGATGTAAGTAATTGGCATCGGATCGTGAGGTACTCGTGCATAGTAGCTCATCCCGAAAAAATCAACTTTCTCAAAATGTTTGGGCACCCACTCCATAAACCACTAATCACTAAGTTTAGCAGGAAACCATCCTAACACGTTCTCTGCAGAAAACACAACAGCGTTGTGTGAAATGCCTACGGGTTGATCAGGAAATTTTTCCTTGATGTAATCATAAACGATGTCGTGAGCTTTGCCCATGTTCCTCACGGCTATGGCAGCTTTTACCGGATTGATTTTGAAAGGAGGGAAGAAGCCCGTGATCCAACCATAGCTGGCGTAAACATTCGGTTCATTGAACGTATTCCAATGATTTACGTACGATCCAAACGTATCAATAATTTTTTTTGCGTAGTCAACAAACAACCGAATGTTGGATTCCTTTTCCCAACTATCTAATTTCGAGAACCAGTTCGGGTTGGTGAAGTGATGTAACACCATCATAATTTTTACACCACGATTTTTTAGATCATCGAGAAAAAATTTGTATTCATTCACTGTGGCTTGATGCAAATTTTCCATTGGCCCACGCTGTAATTTGCTCCACATCAGACCCATTCGATAATGCGGAGCAAGCGAGGAAATTATTTCAGCGTCTTCCTTGAACCTCAATTCATGATCAGTAGTGCGTTCAAAAACGAAGCCATCTTTAGAAGTTACGCCTTGCCAATCGTGCTCAAACGCAGTTTCTATTTGTGGAGCAGCTGTACTCGTACCAAAAATGAAATCATTAGGGAAGATATATTCCATATAAAGTGCAATGATAGTACAAGAAATGTTCTTTGTGTTTTTGTTTTTCTAAACAGCGAATAGACTTTACATTTGCTTAACATGAGTCGCTCAAAAAAAATATTCACACTGCTTTCAGTTATCTTTTTGTTGCTTTTGTTTTACGCGAGTTATGATATAAGTAGGAGAACAACGTTTCCCGGATCTAAGCCACAGATTAAAGCAAGATTAGAAAAACAGTTTTTAAAAAGAGATTCTCTAAAATACGATTCAACTTCTACCATTCATCGTAATAATTAGTTATTCAACTGAAAAAAATATTATTTCATCGTATCGATATTTGATGGGCAACGCTCAGCCCATTATCTTCGAAACAGATTAAAGCCAACTATAGACAAGATTATCCCTCGGGGTCAAGGACTCTGGGGGATTTTCTTTTTAATAGTATTCTAATCTCCTATCGTTCATTAAAGATCTTCTTATTTTTGATTAGAAGATATTCCTCAATGGACAGAAAAGACATTCCCATCGATGTTGTTGATTTGCTACCGGTGCTCGATCAAAAACTCATTGAGCTGCTAAAATCTCTTTCGCCCGAAGAGTGGAACAAACCGACTGTGGCCAAACTTTGGCGTGTGAAAGATGTCGCTGCTCATTTGCTTGACGGCAACATCAGAATACTTTCTGTTTTCCGCGATCATTATGTGGGTGATCCACCTGAAAAAATTGAACAGTATAGCGACTTAGTAAATTATTTGAACAAGCTCAATGCCGATTGGGTAAAAGCAATGAAGCGTGTAAGTCCGCAGATGCTCATTCAACTGCACGAAATTACTGGCCCTTTGTATTGCCAATTGAATCGCTCGCTCAAACCTTTTGATGATTCACCATTTTCTGTGGCGTGGGCTGGCGAAACGGTAAGTAAAAATTGGAAACACATGGCGCGCGAGTACACCGAAAAATTTTTGCACCAACAACAAATACGAGAAGCTGTAAACAAACCCGGATTGATGACGCGTGAATTATTTTATCCATTCATTGATACGCTCATGCTCGCATTGCCTCATACATACCGAAATGTAAAGGCGGAAAATGGAACAACAGTTAAACTCAATGTTACTACGGAAATCGGGGGTTCGTGGTATTTAGTTGCGAATGAAAACCAATGGAGTTTGACAAAAGATGCTTCTACTTGCGACACTGAAATAATAATTCATCCCGATACCGCCTGGAAATTATTTTCTAAAAGCCTTAGTCCCGAAGAAATCATTAATGACGTAATCCTCAAAGGAAATTTTGAATTAGGCAAAATAGCACTGAACATGGTTTCAGTGATGGCGTAGGTTTACTGGGTCTTTAAAGATAAACCGTCAAAAGTCTATACTTCCTGTGATTTGGATCATGTGACTATTCCCCTTTCATCTGTTTCTTCACATCGGATTTAGTTCAAAGGCTTTAATCACAAAAACCATGATCAACGAAATTACCCTTGCGTTAGATCG
The DNA here is from genome assembly GCA_003541895.1 of Cytophagales bacterium. Lineage (GTDB taxonomy): Bacteria > Bacteroidota > Bacteroidia > Cytophagales > Cyclobacteriaceae > ELB16-189. The sequence continues at coordinate 4,158 of DPLR01000011.1, forward strand.
GGAAATACCTGATGATTTTATCATATCAAAAGTTGCTGGTGTAGGCATGCTAAAGAGTGAAAAGACCACCAGTCCCGATTACATTACCATACCTAGCCGAATGGAAGAAAACCGAAAATATCTTTCCACCATTTGCTCAGCGTTTCGAATGAGCCCTGTATGGTACCGCACGGACGACACGCCAACTTACCGGGCAAATAAATTACGTGGCACCGAAATCGTTATTGATGAAGAAAACCCACTTCTCGGGTTGCGAGGACTTCGGAGATCTCTTACGTTCGTCAAAACATTTCGTAAAGAATTAGAAATGTTTTTAAGTGTGCGAGAAAAACATCCGAATTTAAATTTGCTGTTGCCTGTGGTTCATGATGTTTCTCAGGTAGCTGAAACGCAAAAACTGCTTGACGATTATGGCTATAATGGAAGGATCGGTATTATGCTAGAGATTCCTGCGGCCGTACTTTGTATAAACGAATTCATTGACTTGGGAGTTGACTATTTTATGGTTGGCATTAACGACCTTACTTCGTTTACATTGGGCATTTCACGAAGAGATAACTCCGTAAAAAATTCAATCAATTATCAACACAACTCGATTTCATTTTTATTGGACTATTTAAAAAAAATTCATTCACCTCAAATTGAAATTGCCATTGGTGGCGAAATTGTAAACAACCTTGATTTTTACAAAGGCTTTGAATTTAATTCGCTTGCCGTTCCCTATAAAGATATTTACAAAGTACTTGAAGTTGATCTTGTCGATTACGAGTTACAAACGTGAATCGGTATTGTAAACTTAGTGAGATTATCAAATAATTTCAGCCACTTTAGAGACCGAATAGTTCAGGGAAGATTTTTCAGAAAGTTGAAAAGTTCATTTGTTGTATCATCTAAATCAGATGTTTGAATAATTTCTGATACCCTTTGCGCAAGTTGAACTTTTGTTATCCTGACTTCATTGAATGCGTTGGGATTGGCTTTTAAAAAAGCGTCAATTATTTTCTCGCGAGATTCCTGAGAATTAAAAATCTCTTGCAATATCCTTTCTGGATAAAAATATTCTATACCATTCTTAGGTAATACTTTCAACTGGGAGTCATTTGACAAAAGTTTTTTCCATTCTCTTATGTTTATATCGTTCATCTGTTTATCAGCGATGACGTAAATTTTATTCCTATAAACTGAAAGGTTCTCTTTATTGAACTTTAGAAACTGTGTAATAGAGTTCACAGCATATCTTATGTTGGTATCACTTCCCGAGTTATGAATAGAGTAGCCTTTCTTACTAAGAATAAGGAGGCATTTATTTAAATAAGTCGTGTCAGATGTACCTTCTAAAACTATTATGTGTTCTGGTAGAAGCATACTTGAAAGAGTATTCCCCAGGAGCCTAAAAATTATTTGCTTAATATCATCAGCTGGCTTGATATTTATTTTTTCCCTAGAGTTTCGGTAACATATGAAATTATTTGATTCATCTTCGTAGTCCAGAAAATGATGAGAATGAGTTGCTATGAAAATTTTTTTTGTAGCCGATGCTTTATCCTTTATAGCTTTAAAAAGATGTTTCTGAAGCAAAGGTTCTAATCCAAGCTCTGGTTCATCAATACAAAGAACACCTATCGCGGGGTCAAAAAGCTTAATGAAAATCTCTAAAGTTGACCTCATCCCCGAGCCTTGTTTTGTAATCGAATCACCTCCCACCTTTAGTAACATTGGTGAAGCTGAGTTTTCTGGATTTTCTCGCTCCTCATATATTGGGTTTGGAAAGTATTTATTGTACCACTCTATAATTGGCTGTCTATCACTATCATTTAATCCAAAGAAATCTTGAAGCGCCTGTGTTCTTTTTTCACTATTATCAGTTGTAAATCTTCGAGACTCCTCTACAAACGGAATGTAATTACCTTGATAAACTTTATCAATCGCCCCCTCTCCTTTCAAAACGGTTCTATTGACATTAACCATATACGAGGAGGCAAACTTTGTGCTTTGGACACATCTAAGAAAAGTACTTTTGCCAGAATTATTTGCTCCGACTATAACAAAGAAATTTTTCTGATCGGAAACAACTATTGGGGAAATTTCAAATTGATTCTCTTTGTCCTCTATATTCATAATTAAATCATATACTAATTATAAACATTTATCCGGATATAGCAATCATTTTCTGCATCAGCAGGATTGCATTTGCGGCTACAATTGCATTACATCTCCACCCACGTATGATCTGCTAACAGTTTTACCTCGGCAACAAAGTCTTTGTAAGGATGTCCTTTCGAGCCCCATTCTTTCGGGCCGATCATCGATACCAAATGTTTGCCTTCGGTTTCTTCGTATAAAAAATATCGTTGGCCAATGATGGGCGCGAAATTCAATTTCGCATCGTAGATAATCATCGATAGCTCTTTTCGCTTTTGAATTTCTTTAGCTTGAATGGCTAACAATTCAATTTGCTGTCGTATTTGTGTAAGCTGCATATTCGTTTGCTCTTCCATTGCCGACAACGCCTGATGACGAATTACACCTTGTTCATTTGGTTTGATCACCGCACCCGAAACAGACGCAGAGTAGGGAAGCACGCTGAATTGCTTGTGATAAATTTCTGTATTGGTTAACTCTTTGCTCGAAACGAAATGAGTCTGCGTGATTTTCAAATAACCTTTCGGTGTGATTTCGTGCAGTACTTTTAAAATGATTTTGTTTTCTCTTACAAAAGTGGTCGTGAATAAAAGTTGGTTGGTGAATTCAATTTTAAGCGCATCTGCCATCGAAGGATCGCACGGATATTCTTCACCATTCGGGATCGCTGAATATTGAGAGGTAAATGCCTGATCTTCGAGCGTAACCCAATTCATACTGATGGAAAGCTGCTTTCCGGTTGGGTCAACTTCAATTTTATAGATTCCTGATTTTGGGCGGTCGCCAAATTCATACGTTCCCTTCTCAGGGAAGAGCTGCCATGACGAAACAAAATTATATGCCTCTACCATTTAGTATTTCTTAGTGAAATGAATTCAGACTGCGCTGCGGTGTTTATCAACCCAATATGCCCACAGCACAAAAAGCCATTGCAGATGTCCCGCCCAAGCGATAGCAGCTACGTTGGGCGGAGGTGGGCCAACCATATTCGAAACTGAAATAAATGCCAGAAAAATAATCAGTCCCCAAAACGCATATTTGCCTGTGTTATCTTTTGCTTGCGTCTTCTTCAGATACATTGCGACACCAACGGCAAACAAAACTGACTCAATCAGAAAGGTGGCCATTTTATAATTCCATAAACCCAAACCCACTTTTGTTGTTTCTGATAACGTGATTGGCAGATCAGGGCGATGTGTAAAAAAATCCAACAGCCAATGACTGGCAACACAAGCCGCAATCAAAATTGCCGCCTTAAAATCTTTCTTTAGAAAATACACCAACGCAAAACCAGCAAACGCCCAAACCGCTGCCATGACCAAACTATGAGAGATGGGGTAATGAATAAAATTAAGAGGAGTCATAGCTGTAATGCCCGGTTCTATTGCAACTTGCTCTAGGTTAAAAAGCAACAGTGTAGGCCAAAGCAAATCAACAAACTGTACGGCTATGAAATAAGTACCTAACGAAAGTGATGGCTTCACTGACTTAGCAGCCATGCCCACTGCAAAATGTCCGATAAACATAAATCGAAAATTAGTTACTGGCCAAGTTATAAAATTTGAAACTGATGTCGAGTGAAAAAAATATTCAACCGAATAAATCGGAGCTAAGATAGCGATCGCCACGATCACAAATAATAAAGACGATCATGCCACTTTCAATCTCTGAGGAGATTTTAAGGGCAGCGGTTAGTGCTCCGCCACTGCTCATGCCTGCGAGTATGCCTTCTTCTTTTGCGAGCCTGCGTGTCATATCACGCGCATCTGATTCACTCACATCAATAATTCGATCAACACGCTCTCGTTCAAAAATTTTTGGAAGAAATTCTGGAGACCATCTACGAATGCCCGGAATGCTCGAGCCATCGGTTGGCTGCGTTCCAACGATTTGAATATTTTTATTTTGTTCTTTCAAGTAGCGCGACACACCCATGATTGTTCCCGTTGTACCCATGGCAGAAACAAAGTGTGTGACTTCACCCTTGGTATCGTGCCAAATTTCAGGGCCGGTGGTTTTGTAATGTGCTGTATAATTATCTGCGTTAGCAAATTGATTCAGAATATAATATCCTTCTTTGGCAGCCATCTCTTCAGCCAGCTCACGTGAGTATTCAATTGTTTTTTCATGCGGAGTTAAAATCACACGAGCCCCATAGGCTTCCATTGAAAGTACACGTTCGCGTGTAGAATTATCGGGCATAATTAATGTCATGTTAATTCCCATGATGCGAGCAATCATTGCCAAGGCAATGCCGGTGTTTCCACTGGTGGCCTCAACAAGATTATCGCCTTTTTTTATTTCACCTCTATCTAATGCCCCTTTGATCATGCCATAAGCTGCCCGGTCTTTCACGCTACCTCCCGGATTATTCCCTTCGAGCTTTCCATACAACTTCACTTTAGGATTTACGCTGATATGTTGCAGCTCTACCAAGGGAGTACTACCTATCAATTCGGATAACTTCATCTTAAACTTTATTCTGATTTGAATGTGACTAAATGCGTTTCTTGAATTTCACCCTTGTGCATTTTGGCTTGATAATAAATTTTTGAATTTGGTGATACACTTTGGGTAAGCCAAACATTTCCACCGATCACGCTATCATGACCAACAATGGTGTTGCCCCCGAGAATAGTTGCACCGGCATAAATAACTACACGATCTTCAATCGTTGGGTGTCTTTTTTTATCTGCATCATTTTTATCTACACTCAGCGCTCCTAGCGTAACACCTTGATAAATTTTTACATGATTGCCGATGATAGTAGTTTCACCTATGACTACACCAGTACCATGATCGATACAAAAGTGCTCACCGATTTTTGCAGCGGGATGAATGTCAATTCCTGTTTTGCTATGGGCATGCTCCGTAATTACGCGAGGTATTCCCTCCACGCCAAGTTGATGCAGCTCATGTGCTAACCGATAGGCTGCGATGGCATAAAATCCAGGATACGTTCGTACCACTTCAGCTTTGCTCTTAGCTGCTGGGTCGCCCTGATACGTGGCAATAATATCGTGCTCCAGTTGCTGATGAATTTTAGGCAGCGCGTTAAAAAACTGGGCAGTCACTTCTGATGCATTACTTTTTTCATTCGGAATTTCATGTATCATTTTTTGAAGTTCATTCTGAAGCGATGCAAAATGATTTTCAAAACTGGTCAGCGTATTGAACGACTCATGAGCGAAATCAGGGAAGAGCGCGCCCAGCAATT
>DPLR01000302.1 GCA_003541895.1 Cytophagales bacterium
GTCGCAGTGTGCGCTACGCCGGATTGATCGGCTGGAAGCCGCCGCCCGGTGGAGGCACATCCGATTATGCTGTTGATATTTATTTTAAAGCAGTGAAAGAAAAGAAATTTGAATGCTTCCTTTCGCCCGATACGTATCTTCCAATGATGTACATGGATGATGCCGTGAAAGCCACCATCGATTTGATGGAAGCACCTGCCGAAAAAGTGAAAGTGCGAACCAGTTACAACATCAGCTCTATGAGCTTTTGCCCAGCTCAAATTGCGGCAACAATCAAGAAGCACATTCCTGATTTTACGATTACCTACAATCCGGATTTCCGCCAGGCCATTGCTGACTCGTGGCCGAAATCTATTGACGATTCGCCTGCGCGTAAAGATTGGGGATGGCAACATCAGTTTGGCTTAGAAGAAATGACGAAAGACATCTTGAAAAATATTCAGTAGTCCATTCAAAATGCAAGATACGTTTGTCACACAGCGACTGAACATCAAACGACTAGATGAAGAGGAGGCTGATTTTTTTCGGGAGTTGGTGAACTCAAAAGAATGGCTTCAGTTCATTGGCGACCGAGGTATTAAAACCAAAGAAGAGGCAATTCAATTTATTAGAAGCGCCCTTGCAAAACCCATGACCAATTATTGGGTGGTAAAACTAAAAGATGAAGGTTCTATTGGCGTCATCACGTTTATGAAGCGCGACTTCCTTGACTATTATGACATTGGCTTTGCATTTCTTCCGCAGTACGTAGGGCTAGGATACGCCTATGAAGCAGCGCAAGAAATCTTGAATTGGATCGTCAGCAATACCTTTCACCGAACCATCCTTGCTATTTCATTAAAGGAAAATGAAAAGTCAATTCGCCTGCTTAAGAAATTAGGATTTGAATTTGACAATGAACTTCAAATCAAAGAAGAGACACTTTTGCAATTTTGTTATCACGGATAATCAATTGTCAGAGAATCGTACCGCAAGATTGGTTGAAATTCCTAGCCTGAAACCATTGCCGATATAATTTCCGTTTTGGAATGAAGTTGCAAACTCTAATCTGAACAAGCGCAAAATTCCGTTGATGCCGTAACCTAGTTCGGTATAGTTGTTTGAATAAGGTGTGGCCAAATAATTTACAAAGAAATTTTCGGTAACCCCAAGCAACCGTACTTTGGTTATACGCGACAATAAAAATTTCCGGAAGTGGTAGTGAACGTTGGCAGAAAAATATTGATCGCGGGTGCTGTACTTGTAGTAATCGAGTAAACGGAAACTTCCGGCCGGATCGGTGGTGATGAAGGGCGTTTGGTTGCCCATGAAATGTTTGTAGTCCATGAAGTACATCGACTTCGTGTTTAAAAATTTCCCTACTTTCAAATTCAAATCAAGCACTCCGCGAATGCCCATGCGAATTCCATCGCGAACACCGAACTCAACTAAATCATAATCCACATCGCTTCCAAAAATTCCATTGAAACCTTTCTTGTAATCAAAAGTAAAAGTTGGCGATGAGCGGTCATCTCTGAATTTATTTCCGTTTCTTATTCTGAATTTTTGCCAAGGCCGCGCCTCAAAACCAATTCGCCCGAAGAAAGCAGTGGTGTTGGTAAAACCACCTGTGTTCAATGTCTCTGCGTTTACAGGCGTATTTGGCGTGAAGTGAACATTCTTATCATCGCGAAATGAATAATCGTTGTTATTGTATAACTCATATCTTCTGGCCAACGACCACGCAGTAGTGAATGAAAATTTATCTTGAAATGATTTGCGGAAAATTACGTCAACAAAATCCCGCTCGTAAATCTTCATCCAGTTCTGCCCCTGGAAAAGAGTTGTAATCGTATTGATAAAAGGATGAATCGGTTCAAGGCTGTTAAACTGTTGAATGTAACGGCCTCCGCTAACGCGGAAAAAACTTGTTCGTGTGCGATAGTCGATGCGCAGAAAACCAGTGAGCTTATCGCGCGCAAAAGCGTAACGGAAAAAAGGGCTTACCTCTAGTCGTTTTGTTTCCGGTCTTTTGTCTTTGTTAGCAGTGTCGCGTTTTACCCAACGCTTATAAAAGCTCAACCGATAAATGGCATTCACACCTTCAACGGTGTTGTATCCGCCCCACGGGGTGTGTACTTCAAAATTAGAAGTTTTGCCCATGGAATAACTGTTGCCCGTAAGCACATCGGTTACATGAAAGCCTTTCTTTTTCTTTTTTGATTTCAGTGTATCGCCTTCGTCTTTTTTTCGCTGAACATCGGCCAGGCTGTCGGACTTTTTATAGCCTCGTACTTCTTCTTTATCGAGCGGGGCTGGCCTCACATCTGCCCAGAAGGTTGAATCCTTTTTGTAGGCCAATGAATCGACTGAGTATTTTGATTCAGAAACTATATCGGGTTCTTTCTGTTGTTTTTGCTCGCTCTTTTCATATTCTTTCACCAGTTTCTTCAACTCTTTATTTGTAATTTCTTTTCCGCTCTCAAGCCTTTGTTTAAGCTGCTGATTTTTCTGACTGAATTGCTTTTTAATTTTTGCTGCGTCTTCTTTGTTCAGTTTCTCATCTACAATGTCCATATCCACTGGCAATGCGGGGTTCAATTTCATTTTATAATTTTTTACCGTGGCCTGGTACGATCCTTCAAAATCAAAGCCAAAAACTTTTCCACCCACAACTGCTTGCTGCGAAACAGGCATCCATGCTTTGTCTTCAATGGGATTATAGATTTGCTTCACATGAAAATGAATGCCGAGTTTGGTTGCAGCAAGATCAAGACTGTGGATACTCCACCAATTTTCAACAATGGAAATAGTTCCTTCAAAAACATTATCGCCATTTGAACGAGGAACAACTTTGATACGGCTTACATCATACTTGCCATCTTTGAAAGTGCCGAGGTATTCAAACTTGTAATACGAAAAAGCTTTGGGTGAAAGCGGAGAAATGGTTTCGGCAATTTCGGGTTGATAAAAACTGCCGAAGAAATAATTGTTGGGCGAAGCACTGCGGTTGGCACCTTGCGTGTAAACGGCAATTACTTTCTCTTCAAACTTATTGGGCCGGGTATATTTAATATCACTTACCGACTCGGTAATAAATAGTCTGTCTTTCGTGATGCCTTCTTTCTCCAGCATTTTTTTGGCAAGCCACGGATAATCTTTGAGTTTGCCTTTGCCTTTGATGTATACGCGAGCTGTGTAACTATCAAGTTGCTGAACATGATAATTTGCCTTCGCTATTGCTTTGCGCATGATGGTGTAAGCCGGATCTTCGTTGGCACCATTCACCACAAAAGGCAATAGCATTATAGACACCGGCTTAAGTGTAACATTCACTTCAATAAAACTATCCGTAACATCCAGAATTCGCGTTACCGATTCATACCCAAGGAACCGGTACACAATTTCATAATGACCGGGCGGAAGGGCAATTTCATAGTAACCATTCTGATCGGTGGTTGCACCCGACTGTGTTTCCTTAATGTAGATTGAACCGTAGGGAAGTGGGCCCGCGTCTTCGGCTTTCAAAATGCCTTTCACTCCTCCGGCAAAAACAGAAGTCGTGGTAAGAACGAAAATAATAATGAAGCGAAGGATTTGTTTCATGGGTTCGTTCTAAGACGAAAACTTGAATGACAAAGTTGTATCCGGAAAAATTATTTATAAAACCCTTTTGAACGGATCATCTGTTCAACAATTTCTGGAACGAGGTAACGGATCGATTTATTGTTTTTAATGCAATCGCGAATGTAGGTTGCAGAAATATCAAGAAGCGGAGCATCCACCATTTTTACATGCGGATGACGCTTGAACTCTGAGTTTGTTACATGTGGCCGCGGATAAACGTAAAGACCAAACTGTTCTAAAATCTGATTGTGGTTTTTCCATTTCGCAAAGTTCTCAAGGTTGTCTTCGCCTAAGATCACTTTAAAATCTTTGTCAGGATATTTTTCACGAAGCTTTGCCAATGTGTGTATGGTGTAACTTGGTTTGGGCAAATGAAATTCAACATCGCTTACTTCGAATTTATAGTTGTCGGCAATGGCTGCTTTCACCATATCGTAGCGATCAAACTCGTGCAGCAATCCTTTGCTTGGCTTCAGTGGATTTTGTGGCGAAACAATAAACCACACTTTTGAAAGGTCGGTGTTCTCTGCCATGACGTTGGCAATGGCCAAATGCCCGATGTGTACCGGATTAAACGAACCAAAGAAAAGCCCGATTTTCATTTTGAGTTTTTAAACTCGTTGTAGAGCTGCTGCGCTTCAGCCAAAGACCTGTTCAGATCTTCGTTGATGAGCACTACATCAAACTTATTTTGAAAAGACATTTCAAAGTTGGCTTTAAATAGCCTGCGCGACATGCTTTCCTCCGATTCTGTTCCTCGGTCATTCAGTCGTTGTTTGAGCACGTCCATGGATGGCACTTTTACAAAAATGGCAAGCGCTTTGTCGCCAAAATATTTTTTTAGGTTTAGCCCGCCTCTAACGTCAACATCAAAGATCACATTCTTGCCTTGTTGCCAGATGCGATCAATTTCTGATTTCAGTGTGCCGTAAAAATTTCCGGCATAGACTTCTTCCCATTCAATGAATTCATCATTATCGATTTTGGTTTTGAATTCTTCTGGCGAGAGGAAATAATAGTCTTTGCCGTTTTCTTCTTTGCGCCCCCGTTTATCGCGCGTAGCAGCCGAAATAGAAAAACCTAAATCAGGATTTTTTTCGAGGAGGTGATGAACAATGGTTGTTTTGCCCGAACCCGAGGGCGCAGAAAAAATAATTGCTTTCCCAGGCATTAGGCGGATGTAGAATTAATCTTTGCTTTGATTTGATCGGCCAGGCCATCGGGGCAGTTTCCACCGCAGCATTTTGCTTTGAGCAATTCTTTGATGGCAATATCTACATTGTATTCTTTGTAGCACGGCATGCAGTGATCCATGTGCTGTTTGAAATAAACTCTCTGCTCATCGGTTGCTTCACCATCGAGGATGGTCTGAAGCATTTCCATGCACGTTGGTTTTTTGCCATCGGCCTGAATGAATGGATTAGGGGAAGTTGCCATACCTTATGCGTTGTTGTAGCCCATAGACTTAGCGTACGATTTCAATTTTTCTTTGAGGAGATTGCGCGCACGGTGCAGGCGGCTGCGAACGGTGCCAATGGGTATATCTAAAATTTTTGCCATCTCTTCATATTTAAAACCTTCGAGGTCGCACAAAATGATCACGGTTCGAAAATCAACATCCAGTGCATTGAGCGCGTTGCTGATTTCATCGCCAATCATGTCTTTCAGCGACTCTACCCGTAAATCAGGTGTAATCTGCCGATCGACTTCTTCTGAGTTATAATACGTTTCAACTTCCTGATAATCTACCTTCGAAGGTTCTTTGCTCTTCTTACGGTAGTCATTAATAAAACTGTTTTTCAAAATGCGGAACAGCCACGCTTTCGCATTAGTTCCTTTCTGGAATGATTCTATAAAACGGTAAGCCTTTAAATAGGTATCTTGAACCAGGTCTTTGGCATCATCGCGATCGAGTGTAAGACGGTAACCAAAGTTGTACATGGAATGAATGTGCGGCATGAACTCATTGTTGAAAATGTTCTGCTTTTCAGATTCACTATAGTGCTGCCGTGGTTCGTATTCGATTTCCATGAACGACAAAAATAAGAATTTAGAATTCAGTAGATAGTAGTTAGGAGAGAATGATTTTTGGTTTCTTAATCATTTCTAAGGACCTGTTCCATTTTCGGCAGACTGCAGACTATTAACTCTTGCGACTTTCAAAAAATTTTTAAACTCAGGTCGAGGCTTTTTACCGAATGCGTCAACGCTCCAACCGAAATATAATCTACTCCGCATTTGGCAACCGATAACAGATTGCTTTCGGTAATACCACCGCTGGCTTCGGTTTTACATTTTTTATTGATCAGCTTCACCGCCTCTTTCATTTCATCGGCTTTCATGTTATCAAGCATGATTACATCTACCGAATTTGTGGCGAGTGCTTCTTTTACTTCATTGAGGTTGCGTGTTTCTACCTCTATTTTCAAATCTTTTTTCACGGCTTTCAAATACAGGACTGCATTTTTCACGGCCGCAGTAATTCCACCGGCCACATCGATGTGATTGTCTTTCAGCATGATCATATCATACAAAGCGAACCGATGATTTTTTCCACCGCCAATGACCACCGCCCATTTTTCCATCAATCGGAAATTGGGAGTTGTTTTGCGCGTGTCTAAAAGTTTGGTAGATGTACCTTCAATAATTTTGCAAAGCCGATACGTGTAGGTGGCAATGCCGCTCATGCGCTGCATGCAATTCAAAACCAATCGTTCGGCCGATAGAATGGATCTTGATTTCCCCTCCACTTCAAAAGCGATTTCGCCTGTTTTTATTTCATCGCCATCTTTTTTGAAAAATTTCAGTTGTAGCGTAGGGTCAACTTTCAGAAAAATTTTTTCAGCTAATTCTATTCCGGCCATAATTCCATTGGCTTTGATCACCAGTTTAGCTTTTGAAATTTTATTGGATGGAACCGTGGCCAACGTTGAATGATCACCTTCGCCAATATCTTCGGCCAAGGCCAGCTGAATAAAATCTTGAATTGCTTTTTCGGTGAGGTACTCGGGGTGCGTCATTCTTTCGTGAAGCTCATCTCGTGAATGAGATAATTTTTTTCTACTTCGCGAACGCGCATCAACACATCAAAGCTTTCGTTGCCGCTTTGGTATTTGCCGATGGCGAATTGAAGACCTCCTTTAGATGAACCAGTGTGCACGATTGTGAATTCAGTAGGATTATGCTTTTTAAAAAAATCGCGGAGCACAAACTCGGCCTGCGCTTTACTGAAGGTGTTCACATCCCCTTCAAGGTTTAACTCAACCGATGAATTAAAGTATTTTACAAGCTCTTTAGCGTCTCCCGCCTTGATGGCGGTTTTCATTGGTGAAAAAATGACTTGCGAAATACCCGAAGTGGAAAATGCACATATAAAAAATAGTGTTGTCAAGACCTT
>DPLR01000336.1 GCA_003541895.1 Cytophagales bacterium
AGCTCGTCAGATTTGCCTTTCCATCGTGCATTGTACAGCGGAACAACAGCACAAAACGAACAAGTGAATGGACAACCCATGCTTGAGTGATAAGCTGCCGTGTGTTTGCCCAAAAAAGTTTTTCCCAAATATTTTTTGATGGGATAAAAACTATTCAGTGATTCATAAGGCAACTGCGGCAGCAAATCCTGGTCGCCAAGAGCGGCTTTAGTTGTTTGATTGATTCGCTCATCTTTTTTATAAATAAGATTTTGAATCTCTTCGACAGATTCATTTTTTTCAAGGGCCTCAAGCAATCTGGGAAACGCATCGTCACCCGGTCCGTTAATCACGTAGTCTACCGCATCCGATTTAAGAACTGATGAGTATTGGTTGGCAGCAAAATATCCTCCCCAAATATTTATGACATGGGAATATTTTTCTCGCACCTTCAACGTAAACGGAATTGCCTGCTGCAACTGTGGCCCAGGCATTACGGTGCATCCAAAAACATTAAAACCATTTTGAATATAGCTTTCAATTTTTTTCCACGGATCTTTCTCCAGGTTTCCATCCACCAACACATATTCCCATTTGCCATGAATGGAAGCGGCCACCTGCAAGATCGAATTGGGGATTCGGTGCTTGGCGCGTGCACTTCGCGGATTGAAAAGAATTATCTTCATCGATTCGAAAGTTACGAAACAGATTACTTTTCATCTTACGCTGATAAAAGTATCTTTGAAATCATGGGGTTAGGTGTCCAACGGTTTCTTACGGGCTTGTATGTTCAACAGGAATATGTTTGTCTTCCGTCATTGGGAATTCATACACGCATATTCCTGAATATGCCTTCCGGTAAATTATGGGTGACCGATTCATTTGTCTTCGTAGGTTACAAGCCCTTACTCTTCGCAGTCAACTCTTTAATGATTGAAAAAAAAATGGATCGCCTTGACGAGTTGGCACTCTTTTTTGAATGCAATGAAAAGATAATTGCAACGCTTCGAATAAAATTGGTTGAAGAAAAAATGTGTGGCTCAACCAGAATACTTTTTTATGAAGGAGTTGATGGCAAACATCGCTTCATAAATGTGTTGCAGCAAAAATTGAATTCCACATTTTTGAAACTAACGAAGAAAGGGAATAGTAACATCTTCCTGGAGGGCAATTTGTATGAGCAAGTTCGAATCGCGTACTCGGTTCCCCGCATCATTGCGTTGATCACAGTGAGTGATGGCGAGAAAATGAATCTTTTCCCTACCGATTTACATGGAGCTATTGGCGATGATTTATATGTAAGCTCTCTCCGGATTGGCGGAAAAGCCGTTCAACAAGTAGAGCAAACGAAGAGAATAGTCTTATCAGAAATAAGTATAGCATTTTTCAGACAGGCGTATGCGTTAGGAAAAAATCACATGAATGAGATGAAGTCCATTGATGAATTTTCCATTGAGCATGTACGATCAGAGATTTTTGGAATGCCTATTCCAACCGGAACTGGATGCTACTTTGAATTGCAATTGATTGATTCCTTTGACAGAGGGGTTCACCGCATACTCTTATATAAAATCGTTCATTGTAAAAAAATAAAACCAATTGATATACTTGCGCACATCCATCAATATTATGCGCAATGGCGATTGAATCAAAAACTGAAAGATGATTTTCTGATTCGATGAAAATAATTTATGTTTCGTATGCACAAGTGAAAGCGGATGATCCGAAAATCTGGTTGTCGCAAATTTCCTTCTATACGGGCATACTCGAACATCAGGCAAAAGAACACAAGATCATCAGTTTCCATTCTCTTGATCAGCAGGCAACCCTTACTCAAAATTCAGTTGAATACAGATTCATAAATTCTTCTCGGTTCAAGCAAATTTTCCCTTTCGCATTGAATCAACAGGTTGTATCAGAGAATCCCAATATAATTATTGTACATGGTCTTCACTTCGGCTGGCACATTCTTTGGCTTCGACTTCAATTGAGAAAAAGAATTAAAATATTTGTCTGGCACCACGCTGAAAAACCGAAGCGATTTCCAAAAAATATTTTACAGCAAATTGCGGATCGATTTATCAATGGGTATTTTTTCGTCTCAAAAAAACTAGCACAACCTTGGGTTGATAAAAATCAAATACAATCTATTGAAAAAGTTCACGAGCTAATGGAGGCATCGTCTGCTTTCACTTCAGCCAATAAGATGGAGGCAAGAGAGAAAACAGGAATACAAGGGAATCACAACTATTTGTGGGTGGGCCGATTGGATGAAAACAAAGATCCTGTCACACTGATTCAGACATTTCAAAAATTTACTGAGTACTTTCCGAAAGCTAACTTGTACATAATTTTTAGAGGAGGAAATTTGCAATCAGTCATCAAGAAGTTAATTGACACATCTTCCGAAAAAATTCATCTCATCGGGGAAATTGAACATCGGGAATTGTCTGCATGGTACAACAGCGTTGAGTTCATCATATCAACTTCGCATTACGAAGGCAGCGGCATTGCGATATGTGAAGGAATGTCGTGTGGATGCATTCCAATCCTCACATCCATTCCCTCATTCGACTACATGACCAGCGGAGGTAGCGTAGGTTTATTGTTTGAAGCCGGCAACCCGGAAAGTCTCTTGAGTAAACTAAAAGAAAGCACCACGTTAGATATGAATCAGGAAAGACAGCGTGTGTTAAAATTATTTTCTGAGCGGCTTTCATTTTCCGCCATCGCTAATCGGATACAAAAGGTAATTACCAGTGAGTGAACCTAAAACGCATATCGCCATTGTAGTTCCGGGAGGAATAGGAACCGGAGAGAATAACGAAGGTGTTCCCGTGCTGGAGCAATTGATCCAGCGACTTAGTGTTCATCATTCCATCACGGTCTTTTCCCTTTTTAAAGTAAACACAAGTTATAGTGCAGATACTTTTGAGATGGTGAGCATCCATTCAAAAAATTATTTACTCCGCTTCTTTTATTTTCTTTTTGAATTCCAAAAGCATCACAAGAGAAAAAAGTTTAAAATTCTTCATGGGTTTTGGACACTGCCTTCAGGATTGTTTGCTGTAATCATCTCGAAATTATTTAGGGTGAAAAGCATTGTGATTGTTTTAGGAGGCGATGCTGCATCTGTTCCTGAAATTAATTACGGTGAATTGCGGAGATGGCACACGCGAAAATTAGTTTTGTGGTCGCTGCGAAATGCAGGTGGAGTAATCACACTCACCCACTACCTGAAATTAAACTTGCAAAAAGCAGGATTGACACGTCAGGTAAAAGTTATTCCATGGGGCATAGACATTTCAAACTTTCTTTTTAATCCAAAACCAATTGGTGATGTTATACGATTTCTCAATGTAGGTAATCTTGAGCCTGTAAAAGATCAAATCACTGCATTAAAATGCTTTTCAATAATTGCCAAAAAATTCAATGCTAGGCTTATTATTATTGGAACAGGTTCTTTAGAAAGAGAATTGAAAAAACTCGCTTTAGAGCTAAAGATCGATCATCTGTGTGAATTTATTGGCCGTGTTCCTTACAGTGAAATGAAAAAATTCTATCATGAGGCTGATGTTCTACTACACACCTCACTTTCAGAAGGACAGAGTGAAGTGGTGACCGAAGCAATGAGTTGCGGATTGCTCGTGAGTGGCACTTCAGTTGGTCTCATATTTGATTTACCAGATTACTGTGTGTCCGTTGAGTGCCAGCAGTACGAGTCATTGGCAAATGCAACAATTCGCATTTTGAAAAATCATCAAGAGGTTCAGCATTTAAGAGAAAATGGGCACAGGTGGTCGCGCAATCATTCGATTGATTGGACAGTTGATCAACTAACAGACTTGATCAGGAATTTTTCACATTAAACAAAGTCTGCATCACACGCA
>DPLR01000121.1 GCA_003541895.1 Cytophagales bacterium
AGCTTACACTCCGTACATTCCACGTGGGTGGTACTGCATCGAACATTGTGTCTGATGCAAACATTAAGGCGAAGTTCTCAGGAACAGTAGAGTTTGAAGGAATTCGTACTGTTGATACTACTGATAAAGATGACAACAAGGTTCAAGTTGTGATGGGCCGTACAGGTGAAATCAGAATTCTTGATTCTGAAAAGCGTGTACTGATTACCAACAACGTTCCTTATGGTGCATTCCTTCGCATAAAAGATGGAGCTAAAGTAGAGAAGGGCGAAGAGCTTTGTTACTGGGATCCTTACAATGCCGTGATCTTGTCTGAGTTTGATGGTGAGATTGGATATGAAGCCATTATTGAGGGCATCACTTATAAGGAAGAATCAGATGAGCAGACAGGCCACCGTGAAAAGGTGATCACTGATACTCGCGATAAGACGAAGAACCCTGCAATCATTGTCAATGGTAAGAACGAAACCAAAGGATACAACATCCCTGTTGGTGCTCACTTAGCAGTAGATGCAGGAGAGAAAATTAAAGCAGGTCAAGTGCTTGCTAAGATTCCTCGTACCATGGGCAAGTCAAGAGATATTACGGGTGGTCTTCCACGTGTAACTGAATTATTCGAAGCGCGTAATCCATCGAACCCAGCTGTCGTTTCTGAAATTGATGGCGTGGTGACTTACGGTGGTATCAAGCGCGGTAATCGTGAAATCTTCATCGAGTCGAAAGACGGAGTGCAGAAGCGTTACTTAGTTCCTTTGTCTAAACACATCCTTGTTCAGGACAACGACTTCGTAAGAGCTGGTCAACCATTATCTGATGGTGCGATCACTCCTTCTGATATCTTGTCGATCAAAGGACCGACTGCGGTCCAAGAATATTTGGTGAACGAAATTCAGGAAGTATATCGCTTGCAAGGTGTGAAGATCAATGATAAGCACATCGAAGCAATCGTAAGTCAGATGATGCAGAAAGTGGAGATCATCGATTCGGGTGATACTACCTTCTTGCCTGGCGAATACGTTGATAAGTTTGAATTCCGCGAAGTGAATGACTTGATCCTCGATAAGAAAATTGTGTTGGATTCTGGTGACTCGAACAAATTAAAAGTTGGTCAGCTGATCACCGGTCGTGAATTGCGCGATGAGAATTCTTCATTGAAGAGAAAAGACCAGAAGACGGTTGAGGTGCGCGATGCATTGGCTGCGGTTTCAAGACCAACATTGCAAGGTATCACTCAAGCATCGTTGAAAACGGAAAGTTGGTTGAGTGCTGCATCGTTCCAGGAAACTACAAAAGTGTTGAGCGAAGCTGCTATCCGCGGAAAAGCCGATCAACTCATGGGCTTGAAAGAGAACGTGATCGTTGGTCACTTGATCCCTGCAGGTACAGGTCAGCGTGAGTATGAAAACTTGATTGTTGGTTCTGAGGAAGAATACCAACAATTAATGAACGCCCCTGAACGCAAACGCGAAAGAGAGTTACAAGACTAATTATTCAATTAGCCAATAATGTCAATTAGCCAATGAGAAATACATTGGCTAATTTGCTTTATAAGGATATTGGCTAATTGATTATTGATTTATCGAAAAATTAATTCTTATGGCAGAAGACAAAAACAATCCGCAACAGCAGAACCAAATCAACATTGAGCTTTCGGAAGAAATAGCTGAAGGTGTGTATTCTAACCTCGCGATGATTGCTCACTCAAACAGTGAATTTGTTATCGACTTCATTCGGTTGATGCCCGGTGTGCCGAAAGCAAAAGTGAAATCACGCATTGTAATTACGCCCGAACACGCCAAGCGTTTGCTTGCGGCATTGAAAGACAACATCAGCAAATACGAGGCAAGCTTCGGCCCGATCAAGCAAACCAACGACTTGCCACAGTTTCCCATGAATTTTGGCGGCACGATGGGAGAGGCTTGATTCTTCAATAATGAATCGGTGTGACAAACAGAATAAATTTTTTCTTTGGTTATATCTGGTTTAGAATCTGTAAAGTCTAAAGGAAAGAGGATCGTAGGGGAATCACTGGATCTGCATTTCTCGCATTTGCGCAATCGCTTCTTGTAATGGAATTGATACTCCACATAACAAAGCTGTGGGTAGAACAAGAGATTATGTCGAAATATTCGAAGCAAGGGAGTTATGTAGAAGGTTTGCTTTTGCTGTCTTTGACTTTGGTAAATAGTAAATTATATGGCAAGAAATACAATTTCTTTTATGAGCGTTGGAAGTTGGAATCTAGAATGGAGTCCTTTATTTAAGGATTATTAGTTATTGCGTTCTTAATTTTGCCAATAGTGATCATTTTGCAAACTGTAAAATTTGGCCCAAAGAAATAAGCTAAAAATTCTGGCTAGGAATATCTTTTTTATCTCGCCAACTAAATCTCACTTCTGATTCCTACTATCAAGGAAAAATATCTGTTTTCTCAAATTTATTTTTCTGTTTTGTCCTGAAGTCAACAAATCACACTACATTTTTCTTTATCCACTTTACAGAAATTGCCTTCGAAGAATTAGCTATTTTTGTTTATGACCTTCGATAAAATTTATCAATACAATTTCCCAACCACCATACGGTTTGGTGCTGGCGCTGTTAATGAGCTAGCTGACTATCTCATCAAGAATAATTTATCCAAGCCTTTAGTAGTTACCGATCCAACGGTGGCTCAACTCAGTTTTTTCAAAGCCATCATCGGTGATTTGAAGAAAAAGAATTTGTCGGTGGAGGTTTTTCACGACACCCACAAAAACCCGGTGAAGTCGGATGTGTACAAGGGAACGGATGTTTTTGATCAAACGAAAAGAGATTCAATCATTGGTATTGGCGGAGGAGCTGCACTCGATGTTGCACGATCGATTGTCTTAAGAGTAAATCACCGCGAAGATCTTTTTAAATACGATGACCTCATTGGTGGCGATGTGTATGTTACGAACGATGTTCCACATTTCATTACCATTCCAACGACAGCTGGAACAGGAAGTGAGGTTGGCCGCAGTGCCATTATTGCAGACGATGAAACTCATCAAAAGAAAATTCTTTTTTCACCAAAGCTATTAGCAAAAATTGTTTTTGCAGACCCGATGCTTACCATGGAATTGCCTCCCTTCATAACGGCAGCCACAGGCATGGATGCACTCACCCACAACATGGAAGCTTACTTGGCAAAGATGCCGCATCCTCTATGTGAAGGTATTTCTCTCGAAGGAATTTCTTTGATCAGTCAATCGCTGGAGAAAGCGACAAACAAACCTGACATTGAATCACGCAGCAAAATGTTGATCGCTTCATTGATGGGTGCGGTTGCTTTTCAAAAAGGGTTAGGCGTTGTTCATTCGCTTGCTCATCCGCTTTCGTCTTTGCTTGATACGCACCACGGGTTGGCCAATGCAGTGAATATTCCTTATGGAATGGAATTCAATGTGGGTGGATTTGAAACTAAATTCAAACGCATTGCACGAACGCTCGAACTGAAAGAAGAAACAGGCGCGGCTGTTGTAAACTATTTATTCGACTTGAATTCAAGAATAAATATCCCGCATAAACTTCGCGACATAGGTGTGAAGCAAGAACACGTTGAAACACTAGCAGATTTGGCCATCGCGGATTTCGCACATCCAAATAATCCGAAACCAGTAAGCCGCGAAGATTTTAAGCAGCTCTATTTAAAAGCGCTTTAGTTCGGTTTCATGAAAGAATATCGGTAGTAATACCGTGTATGGTCTTTCAGGTTGGAGTGAAACTTAGATCCGACAACACCGGCAAATTCACAGAATAATTTTTGCCAACGTGCGGGAATTAATTTTTGAATCCGTTCGCGCTTGGCAGGGTCTTCAGCTTCTATTGCTCTAACTACATTATCCGAAATATTTTCTTCGCTCAATTTTTTCAGGCCGCAGTCGCGGAGTTGTTGTTGCAGCAGTTCAAAATCTTTTGCGTACCGAAAATCGACCATTAAGAAATAACCGCCCGGCTTGAGTACACGTTTCACTTCGCTTAAAAATTTTGCTACATCTCCATACGCATGGCACGACTCTACATTAATCACTACGTCCACACTATTGTCTGCCAGTGGAAGTGATTCAGCACTGCCTTGAATGAATTTTAAATTGGGCAGTTGATGAATTTTGTTCGCCAAGTCAACTGCGTGATGGGCGAGATCAAGACCAGTGTATTGTAAGGGCTTCATGGTTGCTGCAATGTGCCTTGCACCACCTCCGCGTCCACTGCCCACTTCAAGAACAGTCTTCCCTTCAATTTGCGTTTTCAAGGCGAGGTAATGATACATTCGCAAAGGATAAACTTGTAACGGTTCTTTATCCAATTTTAATGTGGGCTCATCAGCATTGGGCATGTAGCCATAATTCATAAAATGCCAGTCCTCAGCGGGAACGTATTTCGCTAAATATTCGTAAGTAATTTTTGAATTTAACCGCCTAAACCAAGGTTGGTTCTTAAAAGGGGATAAGAGGGTTTTGATAAACACGACAGATGTTTTTAGGTTAGGTATTTGGGTATTACGATGCAAGGGTAAGTAAATATTTTGTGAATAAATAGCCCTTGCTTACTTTGTACTACTGAATGGGCCAATGAAGAAGAAAATTGTGATCGGCATTACGGATTGCGAGAAGTATCCGAACTATGAAAAGTGGATATTGGCAGAACCTGATGTGGAAGTGATTCAGTTGGGGCATTCCTTTTCAAATCTGGATGATGTTAAAAAATGTGATGGAGTTTTGATCACAGGAGGAGATGACGTTCATCCTAGATTTTATGGAAGCAGCGAAACCCACTACCCCAATGCCCCCGATGAATTTGTAGAAGATCGCGATGAGTTTGAGATACAAACTTTTTTAAAAGCGCAAGAAAATAATTTGCCCGTGCTGGGCATTTGCCGAGGCCTGCAATTAATCAATTGTATTTTAGGAGGAACGTTGCAGCAAGACTTAGGTGAACTGAATAAAATTCATAAGCGCGTTTCAAAGGACGATAAAATCCATCCGGTTAAAATCAGTGCGAACTCTTTGCTTCGTGAAATTTCACAAGTGAATCAAGGCGAGGTAAATAGCTCACACCATCAAGCCATTGATAAATTGGCAAGCAACTTAAAAATAAATTGCCAGGCGATGGATGGAACCATTGAAGGAGTCGAGCGAACAGGTCGTCCATTTTTATTAGCCGTACAGTGGCACCCTGAAAGGATGTTAGACCAAGACAGTCCACTGTCGAAAAATATTAAGAATGCTTTTTTGGAAAGTGTTAGAAAACTGAAATCATGAAAATTGTAAATCCCACTACCGAAGAAATCATCAAAGAACTTCAGGAAGATGATCAGCGATCGATCTATAAAAAATTTGCCGAATTAAAATCAGCTCAGCTTGCGTGGAGTAAGACTTCTCTTCAAAATCGAATAAAAATCATTCAGCAGTTTGCCGAACTTTTAAAATCGGATATTGAATCATTGGCGCTGGTGCTCACCTCGGAAGTTGGTAAACCCTTGCAGCAATCGCGTAACGAAATCAATGGAGCTTGTGCCCGCATCCAGTGGCTTGCCTCCAATGCCGAAAAATATTTTTCGGACGAGGTGATGATTCAAGAGAAAAATCTCACTGAAAAAATTTCGTACGAACCCCTTGGTGTTGTCTGCAATATATCTGCGTGGAATTATCCGTACCTCGTGGGCGTAAATGTCTTTGTTCCCGCTTTGCTTGCAGGAAATGCGGTGATGTACAAACCTTCCGAGTATTCTTCACTTACCGGTTTAGAAATTGAAAAATATTTAAAAAAAGCAGGCGTGCCTGCGTCTGTTTTTCATGTGGCCATTGGTGCAAAAGAAGTGGGTGAAATTTTATTGGCCACTCCGTTCGATGGTTATTTCTTCACCGGCTCTTACAAAACCGGAAAATATATTTATGAAAAAGTAGCGCCCAAGATGGTGCCTTGCCAGTGCGAATTGGGAGGCAAAGATCCGCTCTATGTTGCTGATGATATTGCCGATGTGAAGTCGGTAGCTGCTGGCACGGCCGATGGCGCATTTTATAACAACGGACAGAGGTGTTGCGCTGTGGAGCGGATTTATGTGCACGAAAAAATCTATGATA
>DPLR01000632.1 GCA_003541895.1 Cytophagales bacterium
ATTAGATGAAGTAAAAGACCTTTTCATTCTCGGAGTTGCAAGCGCATTTCGTTTCTCTGACTATCGAGAACTCAAACCCTCTCATATTAAACAAAATCACATCGTAAAATTTGTTAACAAAACAAAAAAAGAAATCAAAGTACCCTTAAACGCATACAGCCAGTCGGTCATTTCAAAATATAATGGAGTTCCACCTAAAGCACCCGCTAAATTTAACAAGCTATTGAAAGAAGTTGCCAAGAGAGCAGGTCTAACTGAAATGGTCGAAGTGATTAGCATGCCCGGAGGGCATGTCAAAAAGGAACAAAAGGAATTTTGGAAACTTGTATCTTCGCACCTAGCCCGTAGGAGCTGGGCCAGTCAGACGGTCGCTGCAGGCGTATCAATTCCAGTTTCCATGAAAATTACAGGGCACAGCACACCAAAGGAATTCATGAAATATGTAAAAAATACTGACGCAGCAATTGATAATGCAGTAACAGAAGCGTGGAATACCCTACCGAAAAATGAAGACAAAGAATAAAACCAAATATGAGGAAGTTGACCGACTGGAGTTTTTTGAGAACTTCAAAAAATATGGACTGGAGGATAATAACCCACCCTTAGACCTCATTAAAACGGGCACCGAATTTATTAGGGAAAAACTTACAGATAAAAAATATCAACTTCAACTCGATACTGCTGACCTTGACTTTCTCGCCATCGAGATGAGTGGGATCGCCCTGACAATTCAGGCATTCGCACTTAATTGTCTAAAAATAGAATTAAGAGAACGCGCCCCAATCAACATCCTCCAAGCGCACCCGGACATAAAATTTAAGGAAGCAAAGTTCTATAAGTTTAATAGCCAAATTGAAATCAAAACCGAAGACGACAAATATTCCGAAATCGTAAATAAACTTTATCATCTGAATGAAATCGATCCAACACTTGTAAAAAATATTTCGATCAACATTGAAACAACCAAAAGTTTGAGGGTTGAAATGGAACAATTAGACCTGCAGGAAGACATAAACATATTGCTAAGCAAAGAAAAGAAAGGTGAATTATCCAAAGAAGACAAGATCGAATTAAAAAGCTTGCAAGAAAAACTGAAGGCAACACCCAGCACCGAAAAAGTCAACAGATTAAGTGAGCAATTTGTAATTTCACCTTACCTCCACAAAGAAATAATCTCTGCCCTCACACGCTTCTTTGAAAATATAACGGGACACATCGAGAATCACACCTACCTAAACGCAAGGAAAGATTGGGCTGAAAAAATTATTTACAACTACAGCATTGACGCCATCCTGCCATATTTGAGGAAATACGTTTACCCGACAAACCAAAATTATGACGATCTAAAATATCAAAGGCAAGAAAGCCCCAAAAATGAAGAGCTTCACTTTATCGCGTTGGTTTTAGTGACTGCAAGCATTCTCCCAACTGAGGAAGAATATCCAAAATCTACGTTCGTAAGAGAAAATGGTGTTCGATACATCAATCCGGAAGATCAAGATACGTTCTTCAAAAAGGATAAAACAAAAAAGAAAAGAGACCGAGACTATTCGGCTCGCATGATTGATATATTGAAAGAAAGCTATCAACAAATCACAAAAGGAAACAAAGAAACGAAGCAGAAAGAACGAGAACGGAAAGCCGAGCAAGAAGAAAAAGATGAGCAAGCAAAAAGAGAAAGAAAACAAGCCTTAAAAAACGGACAACCACCAAACTCTCCCACCAAACTCAAGCAACCAAAACAAAAGGAAGAATATCCCTACTATCAAGGCTATTCTGGTTACTACAACATAAACGAAATCGTTTCGCTCAACAGTCAGGAAATACAACGAACCCTGCCTTAACTCTGTCCTATCTCAATTCTCTACCCCACTACCAATATTTGATTTCAAGCTCACGGTAGAACTCACGGGAAGTAGTGGAATCAATTGGAATCATGAGGTACTAGCAAAATTTATAATTGGCATGTGAAGATTAAAAAGGGAATCAAAGGGAGCTATGAGGTAATTAATCAGAGACCCCAGCGGGATCACTAATAACGGTCAAGAAAGTATTTTCTTGGCCGTTTTTGTTTTATGGGCTACGGCAAGTATTGTGAGAGAGCCAAAAAGAACTCACTCAACTTTCGCTTTATTCATATCAGTATATGCATTCACGACAGCATACTTCAAAGAAGGAGATCACAGCCCGAGTCCATTCTCTCGATATGTCTCCTCTTAAGTTTTAAATGAAGAATATCCTAACGATGGATTCCCAAGTGCAGCCATTTCCCAATGATGCAGCATTCACTATAATTAATCCGTTTTGTTGAGAATGTTTGAATAAAAGTTGAGAGACATTAGCAAAAAGACGGCTTGCTCCAATCTGTATTTGGCTCACTCACACCTAACTTTTCTTTACAAATCGCTGATCAAATTTTCTGGAATTTAATACCTGTAGACAATTGCATTGATATTCATTCCCGCGCCTACGGACGCGAATACATGATGGTCACCAGGGTTAATAGTATGTCCCGGTAATTTACCTTTTCGAATCAAATCCAAAAGCGTTGCCACAGTTGCCACCGAGCTATTACCTAACCATCCGATGGTCATAGGCATTAAGCCTTCCGGCATTTGAGTCTTACCATATAAAGCAAAAAGACGGTCAAGAATTGCGGTATCCATTTTTTCATTAGCCTGATGAATGATCACCTTGCTGATGTCATCAATAGAAACCCCGGCTTTCGTCAATGCTTCTTTAATGGCGAGAGGAACATAGGTCAGTGCAAATTCATAGACTTTACGTCCATTCATCTTGAGGTACAAATTATTATCCCCTTCTTTATTATGAGCATATGATTTATCCATGTTTAGTAACATGGCATGATCGACAGCAAAGGTTTGGGTTTTGTGAGACAGGATACCACGATTACTTTCATAAGATGCCTCAACAATGACGGCCCCTGCACCGTCACTGTATATCATGGAGTCCCGGTCATAAGAGTCAATAACGCGAGAGAGTGTTTCGGCACCTATGATCAGACATCTTTTTGCATCTCCCGACCGAATGAAATAATTTGCATGTATAACGCCTTCTACCCAACCAGGACACCCAAAAGGCAGATCATAAGCAACACAATCCGGATTATGAATTTTAAGAAGTGCTTTAACACGTGAAGCTAATGTGGGAACTGTGCTTGCGCGATTTTTCGAGTAAGCAATGTCTCCGAAATTGTGAGCCACTATAATATAGTCAAGCGTCTCCCCATCAATGCCCGAGCTATTAAGTGCATCCACTGCAGACAGGTAAGCAAGGTCTGAGGCCACTTGGTCTTCCCTTGCATACCTTCTCTCAGCTATCCCTGTAATTTCTTGAAATTTTCGAATAGTGCTTTCATTAGACCTAGTAGATTCAGCTCCATCTTTTTCAAAAAATCGAGTGTTGGAGAAGTGTTCGTTTGTAATTCTGTTCTCGGGAATATAACTTCCTGTAGCACTGATGACAGATCTTATCATGTCTTCCTTTTAAATATTATTAATACATACTTATGCTAACTATCATTAGGAATAAAGAACAAAATCTAACGAATGAGCAATAATACTATTCAACAATATTATTACACAGCCAAAACCATTAAATTTTTAACCGAATCAACAAAAGCTAAAGCGCCTAAAGAACACGTATGTTCGAATATTAATTTGGGCATAAGGCAAAAAAAAATCGACTAACAAGTCGATTTTTTACGTTATAAAAAAGGGAATTCTTAATCCATTATTCTTGTAACATTCACTGCATTCATACCTTTTTTGCCACTTTGTTCATCATAGCTAACTTCATCGTTCTCGCGGATCTCATCGATGAGACCTGAAACGTGGACAAAAATGTCGGCTTTTGAATTTGATGGTGTAATGAATCCAAATCCCTTGGCTTCATTGAAAAACTTTACTATTCCTTGCATTGTTTAAAAATTAAAAATTAAAAAAAATTCATATTACGAAATGGCTATCCTACAGGTGTTAATAATCCTGTGCAGTTAACTAACCTAAATAGGATTTCAATGTCTTGTTTCTGGCTGTATGCCTTAGTCGCCTCGTGGCTTTTTCCTTAATCTGTCTTACACGTTCTCGAGTGAGATCAAACTTATCTCCTATCTCTTCCAAGGACATTGATTGTTTTTGATTCAGCCCGAAATACAAACTAATTACCTCTGCTTCACGAGTTGTCAACGCCATTAACGATCGCTGTATTTCTTTGACGAGCGATTCGGCCATCATTTCGGATTCAGGATTTGATTCGTTTGCATCGGAAAGTACATCCAACAGACTACTCTCTTCGCTTTGCGAGAATGGCGCGTCCACTGATACATGGCGTCCGGCATTCCTTAAATTATCTGTTATTTCTTCAGGTGTCACTCCAATAATTTCCGCTACTTCTTCTGTGGAGGGTTCTCGTTGAAATGTCTGTTCGAGCTCAGCAAATGTTTTGGATATCTTTGTTAATGTACTAACGCGATTCAATGGTAAACGTACAATTCTTGACTGTTCAGCCAAGGCTTGCATGATTGACTGGCGAATCCACCACACGGCATAGGAGATAAATTTGAATCCCCGTGTTTCATCAAACCTGCTCGCTGCTTTGATCAGACCAACATTACCTTCATTGATAAGGTCTCCAAGTGTAAGTCCGTTATTCTGATATTGCTTGGCTACGGATACAACAAAGCGGAGATTGGCCTTCGTAAGCTTTTCCAGTGCTTGTTGATCACCTTCTTTTATTCGTCTGGCCAATTCTACCTCAACTTCGGCAGTAATCAGATCCACTTTTCCTATTTCTTGTAAATATTTATCCAGAGATTGACTCTCGCGGTTGGTAATCTGTTTACTGATCTTAAGTTGTCGCATGTAAAATGGTTTGGTGAATAATAATTATCGCGTCAGTATGAACCTGATCAACGCATTTAAAATCAAAAAGGAAAATTTTAGAGGAGAAACGAATGGGAGGTGCTTATTTTTCAACAAGATAGTCATTTAAAACCAGTTACTTGCGATTATCTTATCCACATAATTGTCGGAATGAGCGAAAGAGTTAAAAAGAAGCACTGTTCTTTGCATAGCTTCAGAATCAATTACCGTCTTTTTCACTTTAATCTTCTCGATTTTATTTTTCTTAATGACTTTCCCATCCGCTGCGAGAAGTACTTCAAAAGCTTCCTTGTCTTTTTTGATTTCGGTCTCATACTGGTAGTTCTGTCTGCATTTTCAATATTTGAAAAAGTTGAACACCGTTTTAACACCAGAATGAAAATCAATCAGAATCATTTGATAATCAATGAGCCTCTAAGACATCAATCTGGTGAATCTAAGTAGTTTTTGATACTCATTGCTACTGATCTCTATGTTCCAGCGGGATCACACAAAGCCTCAAAATTATACTTGAGGCTTTTTTATTTTCCTAGTTTCTTTTTGGTGCATTGCCTAAACCCACCCGATGGCCGATGGTTGCAAAGAATAAGATATACAGGTAGCAAGGCACAGTGCAGATGAAGAATGCCGTTTGCGAAGGGAGCATTTTTACCAGTTGCCCATAAATTTGAGGTATAACCGCTCCGCCAGCAATGCCCATAATTAAAAGAGCGGAACCGGTTTTGGTAAATCTTCCAAGACCTTCAATAGCCAGCGGAAATATGGCAGGCCACATTAATGAGTTTGCAAGCCCTGTGATGGCAATAAAAAAGATTGAAACATATCCGTTTGTAAAGAAAGCAAGAGTAACAAAGGCCACTCCGGTAATAGAACAGATTTTCAGGGCAACTTCCTGTTTTATGAATTTTGGTATAGTAATAACGCCAATGACATAACCCACCACCATCGATATCAATGTATAAGAAGTAAAAATTTTAGTTTCATCTAAACTCATGCCCATTGAGCGGCCATATTGACCGATGACATCACCGGCCATTACTTCGGCACCCACATAAACAAAAATGCAGAGCGCGCCCAACAAAAGATGTGGAAATTGGAAAATAGAATTTTTGGATTTGTTTAAAGAATTATCAGATGAATCTCCACCCTCATTTTCAATTTCAGGTAGCGCAGAAAACCAAATGAGAAGGGCAAGTGCACTTAGAACAATGGCCATAACTGTATAGGGAGTGATCACTCGATTGGAAAGTTCTTGCAATAGTTGATTGCGCGTTGCTTCATCGGTTGCCGTTGCGATTTTAGTTTCAACTTCATTGGCGCCCTTTAACACAACGGCACTTAAAATTATTGGACTGAGCGCGCCTGCCACCTTGTTGCAAATACCCATAATACTCATTCGCTGAGCTGCAGATTCAATCGGCCCAATTACAGAGATGTATGGATTGGATGCCGTCTGCAAAAGTGAAAGCCCCATGCCTTGTACAAACAATCCGGTGAGGAAGAGAGCGAAGTGTCTACTGCTCGCAGCCGGTAAAAAAATCAGCGCGCCTAGAGCCATCACGAATAGACCCAATGCCATACCTTTTTTATAGCCCGTCATATTCAAAATGAACGATGATGGAATGGCTAGGAAAAAGTAAGCCATGTAAAATGCAAACGTAACGAGCAGCGCCTGCCCATCCGTTTTAAGATCACAGGCGAGTTTAAGGAATGGAATGAGTGTTCCGTTCAGCCAGGTAATGAATCCGAAAATAAAAAATAGACCACCGATGATGATCATCGGTATGAGGTAGTGTTTTTTCGAGTCAGTCATCGGAGTAAGAATTAGGATTTAATTTAGTTTATAAGTTTTCAATTTGGAATCATTAATGCCGAACGTTACTGAGTTGGGCAGAACTTTGTGTTATTTTAAGTGATATAAGCGATTAAATGTAGACGTTATAAGTAGTATAGGTATATTTATTAGATTCGAAATCTAGATAAAAATTTTAATTGTGTGTCCGCACACATTAAATTTGTGTTCGAAAACATTAATAACTGAAATTTTACGCATATTGGATGGATTCTAAAACATGTCAAAAAAAGCAACACGTATAAAAGATATAGCCAAGGCTGCAGGAGTTTCGGTTGGAACGGTTGACCGTGTTTTGCATAATCGCGGGAAGGTCTCTGATAAAGCGTTGAAAAAAATAAATGAGGTTTTAAAAAAGAATGAATACCGGCCTAACCTTATTGCGCGTACGCTGAGTTCTGGAAAAAATTATCGGATTGCGGTTCTTCTGCCAGGCCACGAACAAGATCCTTATTGGGCTTTGGTTTATCAAGGAATAATTCAATCCGAAAAAGAGTGGTCGCACTACGGTGTAACAATTTCTGTTCATGCGTTTGACCTTCAACAAAAAAATTCTTTTGAAGAAATTACGCTTAAAGCATTGCGCCAACGACCGAACGGCATTTTGATGGCCCCTATTTTTTATAATGAGACGATCCCGTTTTTTAAGACCCTTCAGAAAAAGAAAATTCCATACGCGTTGTTTAACACCAATATCAAGGAGGCCAATGCGATTTCTTTTATCGGCCAAGACCTCTATCAAAGCGGGCGTGTAGCCGGTGAACTCTCATGCATAGGGCAGAATGCTACAGGAACTTTTGGTATTCTTCACATTGATGAAGATTTGAACGATTCTGTTCACTTGTTGGAAAAAGAAAAGGGATTTAGAGATTATGTAAATGAATTTTATAAATCGAATGTCACCATTGAATCATTAAACCGAACAAGTTCAACGGATTTTTCTTTTAAAAAGAAACTAGCTGTGCTTCTCAACAAGCCTGACTTGAAAGGACTCTTTGTGAGTACCTCGCGCGCCACCGAAACGGCAGCTACTTTTTTGAAAAGTCATGGCCAGAATGAAATTCGACTCGTTGGCTATGA
>DPLR01000028.1 GCA_003541895.1 Cytophagales bacterium
ATTGTTGATGGACGACAAGTCTGGATCTGTTCAGCGTCAAGCTGGAATGATGGGCGAATATATGGCAGTTTTGACTGAAGTTCTTTGTTATGCAAAGTTGGCCTCAGTATCAAGCATGCAATATATTAACTACACAATTCCTACTTCAGAGACAAAACCTAGCTATGAATCTTCATGGCCTTGGTCAACATCATTGACTGGTGGTGGGCGAAATCGTCCGGACACTTATGGTATTTTAAGTAATACCAATATTCAGTCAGAGATGATTGGTCTTGCTAGTCAGCTGAACATGCAAGGAATTCGAATGAATGTTATGCCTTCACACATTATCTGCTCATATAAATATGTGTATGATATCAGTGTGTTGCTAAACTCAGCATTCTATCCTGCTGGTGCTCAATCTGCCGGCGTAACTGGCGGAGCTTTTGCAATCAATCCTATCAAGGGAATTTTGCAACCAGTTGTAAGTCGATTTTTGTTCGACAGCACTGGAGTAAGCAACGCTCAAAGTTACTCATGGTATGTTTGCGAAGCTGCAAAAGGTTTCTTGCATCAGTTGCGAGAGGCAGTAGCGGTAGAGCAAGAAGCTACCAACGCGGGCGATTCTTTCAACCGCGATGTATACAGATATAAGGCTTATACTCGTCAGAACGCGGATTTCATTGATCCACGATTCTTCTGGCAAGGAAATAATGGTTCCGTTACATCGTAATCGTTAAGCACTACCCGATGGCTCGCTGGTCTGTTCTTGGGCCAGCGGGTCTGTTTTTAAGGAGAGAGAATGCAAACAAGTATTCCAAAGAGCCAAGTTGTGACAAGACGAAAAGCCTCTAAACATGTTGAAGAGTCTGAGGTTGAAAAAACTCCTGATAACGACGCTGTCACACAAAAAATTTTAGCCAGACAAGCAAACAAGACTTTAGCCGAACAAGTGGCTAATCATCATTTTTATTATCGTAATTTCTATTGGCCAGGCGGAAAGCAAGTGTTTCCAAGCCAATATCGTATGCACCATGTGGATAAATACTTTCCCTATGCGGAGGGCGGGCCATTATTTGTGGATGAAGTTGAAGCAAATGATCCAAGAAGCTTTGAAGAGAAGAAGGTTGCGATGAAAAAGCTTGGCCATAGATATTTAGTTATTACTAAAGATATGACTTTATTGCACGCTTATGAGGCATTGGCATGAGTTGGGATACGGCTTTAGCAGACTTAAGAACCGTTTTGGATGAGGGAAGCCAAGACAAGCTTGCTTATCGAAAACGCTGCTTAGGCGATGTTAATGGCGTAAACACTAGTTTTAAGACCTTTGATAACCGTCGCGAAACGGATTTTACAACAGTATCAGCTCCTCTTGGCGTTTGGGTTAATGGCACATTATTGGCAGCTAGCGGAGTGACTACAGACTATCCAACCTCTGGTGATTTCGTATTAGCTGCTGCTCCTGCAAATGGAGAATATGTAGAGGCTAGTTATTATTATAGATGGTTTTTAGATACTGAGCTTGAACAATTTTTAGTTTCTGGATCTGAGTGGCTAGCCCTTGGTTCAGACTATACTCAAGTTTCTGAAGGCCTTCGTCCAGGTGCCTTAAAATATGCAGCCAGTGAGGCATATCAAAAGCTAGCCGTTCGTTTATCTAGACGATTGTCTGAGGGCTTTATGCTTAACGACGCGCCTGCGGTTGATACTGTTGGCAAGATGGTAACCGAATATGGACAAATAGCTTTAAAGTATCGTGAAGACGCCGAGAAAGTTAGGGACGATTTTTACTCAAGATCCGGCCAACAAAAACAACCTCTGTTCGGCTTTGTCCTTGGTCGAATTAAAGACAATGTGCCTAAACAATGAGCAGACTAAAAAAGATCGAAGACAAGATAACTGAGAAGCTCAACGAGATGTTGAAGGCGACTGAATATTTTGAGCAGTATGTTGTTAAGCGATTTCAGCCTATGTTTCAGGTAGTTCAACAAAAAAGATGGCAGACTGAGAATGCGTCTGAGGGATCACAATGGGAGCCATTAAATCAATGGTATGCTCTTTGGAAAAAAGAAGCTTATTTTGATCAATTCGGCCATGGCGAGAAGATGATGATTGCTACTGGAAAATTGTATAAAGCCCTTACTTTGGATGATGACAGTAGAGATTGGAGTCGAATTATAAATAAGACAACGGTCGTTTATAATTTCGATATCGAATATGCCAAGAGTGCTGGCGAGATTAGGCCAATTTTAGAATTTTCAAAAAGAACAATTGAGCGATTTAAATCGGATTTTAAAGAACACTTAAGGAAAGTATGGCGTCTCAAAACTTAGTTGAATACACAGTTAATCAACTAATAGATCATATGCAAACAAACTTACCTACGGCTTTGGCAGACGTCAGAACCGATAGGATTGATGCATTGGTGACGACAGAGCCTCCACAGAATTCGAGTTATTTTATTTATGAGAAAATTATTGGTTACAAAACACCAGCGATCGTTACTGTGGCTACTGATGTGGACTTTCGTCTTGCTCGTGGTCCTAATAGCGTGTCTGCGCTTATCGGTGTTGTGGTTTCTTGTGTCGTAGAAGACAGAATTGCTAACAACTTAACGATTAAAACTTATAGATATTCAGATGCTCTTTATTCAGTATTAAATAGAGCGCAGTTTACAGACGATGTGAATTTGCGCAAAAGTATAGTTAAGGTTACTAGAATGGACTTCTCAAGGACTGTCGAGAATGTTTCACAAGATACTAGTAATCCATTTCGAAAGGAAGTCATGCTCACTCTTGAAGTAGAGCATTATGAAAACGAAGTTTAATTTTTAATCCAAGGAAAGGGAGTAAAAAATGGCTGTTTCATACGCAACAGTTGATTCAACAAAGATGGAGCTAACGCCGATGCGAGTAAGCTTCCAAGGATCTGGCGCAACAGCGTTTACAGATCTTGGCGGAACACTTTCAAATGTCGTTATCGATATTAAATATCCAAAAGCTGATATCAAAGCAGATCAGATGGGATCAGACACAGTTCTTGACCGACGAGTTAAAGGAACTGTGATTACGGTCACTACTGAGATTGCAGAAGTTCAGGACAAAGATTTGTGGAAAGTGGTTTTCCCACATTCTACAGAGGCTGGCACTGCTCCTGCTGATACAATCGTATTTAATTCAATGGTTGGCGATAGCGATTTAGCTAATGCCGGAGAGCTTTTGTTGCATCCTTTGAGCAAAGCAGACTCAGATTTGAATTATGATTTTACAGCATTTTTAGCCTGCGGATCTGCAGAATCGCAAATTACTTATGGTCCAGACGGCCAAGCTAAGCTGAAGATTGTATGGAATGTGTTGCCAGATATGAGCACTACTCCAGCCAGATTCTTTATGTATGGCGATCGTTCGTTAGTAAGCCCATAAGGAGTTGAGATGTTCGAGCGATTTAAGCAAAAGAACGCAAAGCCTACTGAGATGATTGCAGACTTAGACGCGATGCTGGTTGAGCCAGTATCGTTCCAGCTGCATGGGAAGAAACACATTATAAAGCCTCTGGAAACCCAGCAGGCTTTTGTGTTGTCTAATAAGTTTGTTCAATTTCAAAATAATATGACTGCTAAGGGACTTAATCCCGAAGAGATCATGGATGGTTTTTATGAATTAATCCATGCGGCAGTCCCTACAATTACTAGGCACGATATTGAACAAGCGCAGAGCTCTCAGCTAACTGCTTTATTTGGTTTTATCGTTCGTTCCTTTACGGGTGAATTATTCGCTGAAAAAAAAACTCTGAAGGAAACGATGACACAGCAAAACATGTCACATTGAATGCGGTTACAATGGTTACCTATGTTTGTAGGATAACCGGATGGACCGCAGATCATGTCCTTCAAATGCCTGCTAGAAGGTTTTTTGCTATGTACATAGAGCTTGCAAACCAAGAGCAAAAGACAAAAGCCAGTTTCTTCTATGATCTTTGTGACGTTCAAGCCATCGCTATTTGTGATTCTAACTACTACAAAGAGCTAAAAGAATATTTTAGGCTTTCTTCGTTGCCTATTGAAATTCAAGAGAAAATAGAAAAAAGGCGACGACATATTTTTAATTCTGATGATCCTGAAGATTCTAAAAAAGCTGCACAAGCGTTGAGGGCTATTTTAGGTAAGGGAATGGTTGTAAATGGCTGATGACAAAGTCAAGTTTGAATTAGATTTAGATGCTACGAAAGCCAAGGAAAGCATCGAAGGTTTTAAGGCCTCATTAGAGAGCGTTGCTAAAACTGATAGTATCGATGGCATTTATAAATCGTTTATGTCTTTGGGCGCTCCAATTGCGGCGGCTGCTTTGGCGGTTTATGCCTTCAAAAAAGCTTTTGATCTGACGATTGAGGGCGAGCAGATTAAAAAGGTTCAGGAACAATTTAATGCTTTAGCAGAAGACGCAGGCGTTAACGGCGAGAAGATCTCTTCAGGAATTGAGAAAGCAACAAAGGGCACTGTCGATATGACAGATGCTTTAAAATCTGCGAATAAAGCCATTATTCAATTGGGTCCAAGCGCTAACAAAATACCTGAATTATTCGATCTTGCCCGTAGATCTGGAAAAGTTTTTGGCGGCGAGACAACTGATAATTTTGAAACATTATCTTCTGCTATAGCTAACGGCAATACTAGAATGCTTAAACATTTAGGCATTATCGTTGATGCAGAGAAGGCTTTGCAAAAGTATGCAACCACTAACAACGTAACTGTTTCTTCATTAAGTCAATTTGGTCGTCAGCAGGCCATTTTAAATGCAGTTTTAGAACAAGGAAAACAAAAATTTAAAGATACAGGAACCGAACAAGATTCTTTAGCAATCACAATTAAAAAGCTTGGTGTGAATATTAAAGAATTTGGTGACGCTGTTGCTTTGGCTTTCAATAAAGCCTTTGGTCCGTCATTAACAGATTATTTAAAACAAGTGAATAAGGCGTTTGCTGGCCTTAGTGATTATTTAAAATCAAGATTTGGCGATGGCGTTGATGCTGCAAGCTTAAAACTAACTAATGCCAATCTTAAGTTACAAGAGCTCGAGGCGACCAAAGAAAGAATTGCTAGTGGCAAACAGGGGATTCTTGGTCGATTGTTTGGAGAAAGCTCTTCTGAAATAGACATTAAGATTCAAAAAACTAAAGCTGAAATTGAATCTCTAAAGGCATCTCTTCATTCTATGTCTGAAAAGGGCCCGGTTAAGAGCGAGGCTGGCGGCGGATCTGTGGACCGAGAAACGGCCAGCATTGTAGACAAAAATAAAGCATTAGCAGAATCTTTAAAATATCAACAAGACATAGGCCAGTTACAGTCTCAAAATGCTGAGCTTACAATACAAACGACGACAAGCGAGGCTGAGTTTCAAATTGCTCAAATTACTCGTGTTGCTGAAATAGATAGAGAGTTTCAATTAAGAAAAGATCAAATCAATCTTGATGTTGAACAGGGCAAACGAGCGGCTGGCGAAGAAACTAATAACATTCTCATGGCTTTAGA
Organism: Cytophagales bacterium; assembly: GCA_003541895.1. Taxonomy (GTDB): domain Bacteria; phylum Bacteroidota; class Bacteroidia; order Cytophagales; family Cyclobacteriaceae; genus ELB16-189. Next base: position 5,510 of record DPLR01000028.1, read on the forward strand.
CCAGCAAAGAATGATGCGCATTAAGGCTATGGAGCTTGATGCTGATGAACAAAAAAGAACTTTGTTTGAAAATCAGCTTAAACAATCTAAATCGCTTGGCGAAGGGTTTGCGGCAGCCGCCAAAATTCAGTCCGTAGAATTGAATAAAACTGGCCAACAGGGCGTTAAAATGTATGGCGCAGTTGAACAGGGATCTCGAAAGTTCTTTAAAAGCATCGGAGATGGCTCGAAGTCAGCTGGCGATGCAATGAAAGAATTCTTGCTTGGTGCTTTAGCTGAATACGTCAATATGAAGGGCGAGGCATTAATTGCAGAAGGTATTGCGATGCTTGCAAGTTATCAGCCAAATGGCGCAGTTCTTGTAGCAGAGGGCGGAGCTCTTATAGCTTTAGGCGCCGCAATTGGCTCGGCTGGGGGCGGTGGAGGCGGCGGCGGTGGAG
>DPLR01000227.1 GCA_003541895.1 Cytophagales bacterium
AAATCAATCTAAGTTGCCTTCTTCTCATTGCGCCTTGGTAGAGTTCTTTCTCTTCATCAGTTTCCGGCTCAACTTCAGGAACATCAATGGGGCTTCCACTTTGATCGACAGCCACAAACGTGAAGTAAGCAGAATTGCTGGCTATCTTCTTTTGGGCAGGAACATCTTCGGCAATCACATCAATTCTAACTTCAACTGAGGAGCTAAATGCCCGAGTGACCCGTGCTTTTAACGTGACCACATTTCCCAATTGAATAGGAGAACGAAACGAGATGTTATCTACAGACGCGGTTACAACCACTCGATTACAATGTTTTTGAGCGGCAATAGCAGACACAATATCCATCCAATGCATGAGTCGTCCCCCCATGAGATTATTAAGGGTATTGGTATCATTTGGCAGCACAAGTTCAGTCATGCTGGTAAAAGACTCACTAGGAAATTTTTTCTTGCGGGGCATTAATTTCTTGATTTTTGACCCACAAAAATCAGAAAAAAAAATGAAAGCACTCTTTATAAAAGGAATGCTCAGATACATTAAGTAAGATTAATTCACACCAACAGGCTGTGCGGATTTTGAAAAATAATCCCAAACCAAACTACTTGCACCGAGTATTGGGGCAGTTTGATTTTCTAGTGCAGAGGGAAGGACTTTTACTTTGCCTCTGAAAACGGGCATTAAATTGGCTTCCATATGGCGAATGGTGGGTTTAAAAATCAGTTCGCGAGATTGCGACAAGCCACCAAACAAAAAGATAGCCTCGGGGTCAGTGTGCACCACGGTTTCGGCCAACTTCATTCCTAAGATTCTACCGGTGTATTCAAAGGCTGCATTCGCACATACATCGCCACGGTGTGCAGCATCCGTAATCATCTTAGTGTTTAAATTATCAAAGCTTATCCCACGCAACTCGCTTAACTCTAAATGATCTGCTAAGAGTTTATATACCGTTCTCTTAATTCCGGTAGCCGAAACATAGGTTTCAAGACAACCTCTCTTTCCGCAATTACAATAGCGACCGGTAGGGTTAACTGAAGTATGCCCCAACTCACCAGCAATTCCGTGGTGCCCGTTAAGCAACACACCACCGCACACAAAACCACTGCCTAAACCAGTGCCCAAAGTAATCACTACAAAGTCCTTCATACTGCGGGCGTTACCATAAATCATTTCACCCACTGCTGCTGCGTTTGCATCGTTAGTAAGAATACAAGGAACATCAAATTCTTCAGTAAACATTTTAGCCAAAGGCAAAACACCTTTCCATCGGAGGTTAGTTGCGTGCTCAATGTTACCGGTATAATAATTTCCGTTAGCCGCACCCACACCAATACCAATTACTTTTGAATCTTGAGGAAGGCCATTGAAACCTTCACGGATGGCCGTAGCCATGGCATCAAAAAAATCAGAAAACTCTGCGAACTCAGTTGTCTTTATGTTCCCTTGGTAAAGAACATTCCCCTCGCGATTTACAATTCCAAATTTTGTGTTTGTTCCACCAATGTCAATACCAACGGTCAGTTGCTTCATTTTCTTAATTTATATTGAAAGGATTTTTGCAATTCGAAGTGATTCATCATCAATTAAATGTTTGCTACCCATGATGGTTTCAAAATCATTGAATACGATCTGATTATTTCTAATACCAATCATGGCTTTGTTCTTACCTTGTATCAAACCTTCTACAGCTGCTACACCCATCTTGCTGGCAAGTACGCGATCAAAGTATGTTGGGGTACCACCGCGTTGCAAATGGCCAAGGATTGTCACCTTAATATCGAAGTAGTTGTTGCGCTCTGAAAACTTCTTGGCCAGATCAAATGCTCCTCCAATTTTAGAGCCTTCGGCAACCACAATCAAATTTGATTTTCTCTTTGATTGCTCACCTTCGTCAAGCTTGCTGAAAAGCTCTTCCAAAGTCATTGTATCTTCTGGGATGATCGTAGCAACGGCACCACCAGCAATGCCTGAATTGATAGCAATGTATCCAGAGTTTCTGCCCATCACCTCAATAAAAAAAAGTCGGTTATGAGAAATAGCTGTATCTCTGATTTTATCGATGGCTTCGACAGCGGTGTTGGTTGCAGTATCGAAGCCAATGGTGTAATCTGTTCCGGCTAAGTCGTTGTCGATTGTTCCAGGTATACAGACTGATGGTATTCCAAATTCTTCAAAGAAAACATTCAAGCCAGCAAATGTGCCATCACCACCAATGGCAACCAATGCATCTATTCCGCTTCGTTTTATATTGTCGAATGCCTTCTTTCTTCCTTCTTTAGTTCTGAATTCCTGACTTCGGGCTGACTTTAAAATCGTTCCACCACGCTGTATGATGTTGCCAACTGAACGCGCGCCTAGTTTTACAATCTCGCCTGCAATCATGCCATCGTATCCTTGCATGATGCCAAAGACTTCCTTCTTATAATAAATAGAAGCTCGCACCACGGCACGAATAGCGGCATTCATTCCAGGCGCATCGCCACCGGATGTGAACACTCCAATCTTAGAAATTTTTGTCTCCATTAACCTTGAAAGAAGGCCAAAAATACTTCTTCAAAATTACTTGACAAGGATTCTGATTTTTATTTTAGGGTCGATTAGCTTTTCAATCGTTTGAAATAATTGATGAGTCCGTTAGTTGAGGAATCGTGTGTAAGGATTTCGTCAGAAGATGACAATTCTGGCAATATTTTCTTCGCCAGAACTTTACCCAATTCTACTCCCCACTGATCAAAACTGAAAATATTCCAGATTACACCTTGCACAAAAATTTTATGCTCGTACATGGCGATCAAACTTCCGAGTACGCGAGGTGTCAGTTGCTTAAACAAAATGGAGTTGGTGGGCTTGTTGCCATGAA
>DPLR01000468.1 GCA_003541895.1 Cytophagales bacterium
CTGTAAATGCTAATGGGTCATCAGCGGCTTCAAATAGCATTACTGTTGCAACAGTACCTGTTGCCGTTGCGCAACTAACAAGTGGTATTGCATCATCGCCATTGCAGGCTGGTGCCACGGCCCAAGCTTTATTAGGATTCTCGTTAACATCAGATGGCCCTCAGACCATGAAGAGTGTTTCAATTGTTTTTAGCGGAACCCAGACTTCTGCTTTTGTATCAAGCTTAAATTTGAAATTAATTAAATCAGGGGATAATGATTTCTCAACAGCTGGCGATAATACGGTGGTCAATGCAACCTTCTCTTATATCAATGCCGATTTTCTTTTCACTTTTTCAAATATGACTGAGTCCATCAATGGCACAGTTAATTATTTTGTAACGATCGATGTTCCACCAAATCAAACAACGGCATCATCCAATTTGTCCTTCAGTATACTTGGCTCATCATACGTTACAATCATTTCGGGTGCAGCTACTGGCGGATTTAGCGGAACCACTTATAGTTTTACTCAATCAAATTTGTCAGACATCATTGCCAACGGTGGAAACTCGTCAGCTATTGATTATAAAAACTTTCAGGCTGCTAGTGGCCTCACTATCTCTAACAGTGTAAGCCTTGGGACATTTGTAATTAGAGATGGAGGAGTTAACGCAAATGACTTGGATAATTTAAGTACGGAGATTACTTCAATAACGTTTCAGTTCACAAACCCTACTACTTTACGTAGGGTGGCGCTCTTCGATGGCGCAACTAATATTGCTGAAGCTGCGGCAAGTGGTTCTGTTAATTTCTCCAGTTTGAATTTGATTGCTCCCGATAATTCGACAAAGAGCTTTTCTCTATATGCAACTTTTCAAACGACTGTGCCTGATCATCAAGACATCACTGCTACAATTACATCTGTTCCTAATTTTATAGGAATTGCCGGTAGTGGAATTGGCTCTGGTTTTGCTGCCGCTGACGGAGGCGGTGCTTCAAGTTCAAATCAGATTTCAGTTGTAGCAACAAAAGCCATATTTACGACACAACCACCATCGCTTATGGTTGCGGACTCAATCCCAACCACACCGATCAATATTGTTGTTCAAGCGCAAGATGTCAATGGCAATCTGGATTTGGATTATGCTTCGGCAGCAACCGTAAGTAATACTACCTCTACGGGCATGGCCAATACACCCATAACTTTCAATGCTGGTGTACTTAGCTTCCCTGCTAATTTTAACTTTACCAGCGATGCAGCTTCAACCACACTTACAGTCCAAAGTGGGTCGTTAACTTCTGCCACAAGCAGTTCTATTTTAGTAAGAGCAGCCAAGCCGCAAACACCTGCGTCAACCATTGTTTTTTCTGCGCAGACCAACAAGTCCATTACAATGAGTTTTACTTCAGGGTCGGGCAGTTCAAGGGTTGTTGTGATGCGAGCAGATGGTGCGGTTAATGCATCTCCAACCAATGGCATTGCATATACAGCAAACTCTGCTTTCGGTGCACTTGCCTCAGAAATAGGTTCAGGTAATTACGCAGTGGGTACTCAATCGCCAATCACCATAACAAATCTTTCTGATGGTACTATATATTATTTCGCAGTTTTTGAGTTTAACGGTTCAGGGATTACAACCAATTATTTAGTAACAAACGCACCTACTGCAAATCACTCGACCACTAGTGGTAGCGGTGGCCCAACTCCGGTCAGTTTGCCTTTGACAACAGGAGGTACAGAGGAAACCTATAGTATGTTTTCAATTCCGGTGAACGTTCCTGATAAGACTATTAAAACCATTTTCGAGCAGACGCTCGGGGCACAATCCAATGATAAATGGCGGTTGTTGCAATGGAGCTCAGACCAAAAGAAATACATTGGCTACACTTCTGTTTCTGGATCAGCTCTAACATCGATTGAAAGAAGTAATGGCTATTGGTTCAATACAACGATAACGCCAATTGACATTCAGGTAAAGGATTATACCGATTACACAGATGTCTCTTTTCCGCTCGTGCTTAAACCCGGTTGGAACCAGATTTCTAGCCCGTATAATTTTGATGTTTCATGGAGTGATGTAAAGAACACAAACAGCAGTGTGAGCGGGGCTTCGAATGTGGAGTCTAACTTATACAAGTTTGATGCGTCCACGGTCGGTTTTAAGTCCACCAATAGTTTACGTGCGTGGTATGGAAACTTTGTGTTCAATGGCAATACTTCACAAACTACTTTTACAGTTCCTATTTCATCCCTCCATGCACCGGCCGGAGGCAGAGAGGGGTCAAATCATACGAATCAGGATTTATCTTATAGTGATTGGCAATTATCACTAAAACTTTCAGTCGGATCATTTGTGAACGACTACATAGGTTTCGGTATGCACCCCGATGCTAAAACAAGTTATGACAGCTACGATGGTATGACCGTTCCCCGTTTTTTAAAATACCTTGAACTCAATTCGTACCATCCTGAGTTCTTTGAACCCAACTTTGCTAGAGATGTGGTGGTCACGGCAAGAAATTACAATTGGCACTTCATGGCTGAGTCAAATCTCAGCAGCAAAGAAGCAACGCTAAGCTGGGACAAAGATGCACTTGGCACAGGAGAGCCTGTACTATTGCTTTTTGATCAGGCAACCGGGGCTATGCTAGATATGAAACAAACCGACCATTACAATTTTGAACTCAATGAAAGGCATGGCTTGCACTTCTTTTATGCATCCAGCAAAGAATATTTGAAACCCGATGTTACTTCACTTGCCGATGTATATCCTAATCCTGTTTCAACAACTGTTACGTTCCCATTCTTCACCGCAGAAAACGGCAACGTTCAAATTGAAGTC
>DPLR01000367.1:0-547 GCA_003541895.1 Cytophagales bacterium
TTAAATCCAAATCTACCAATGGCACTGTACTATTTTTTGTCAAGCAGCTTTCAGTAAAGTTTTTAAGTGTTATATTAACTCTTATGAGTTAATACTGTGAACCCTTATGCCAAAACTCCCAAAAAACGAAAAAATCATCGGATACGCCCTATTGATCTTAGGGGTCATTCTGTTGCTTTTCTCAATCGTCGAAATGATTACAGTCTATTACGGTTACGCTCCTCCACCAAAACTCTTCAACCTCAAAGACATTTCCCTGCCTGGAGATAACGGATCGAATATATCTTTAATTCAAGGCACCCAAGCTAGCCAGTTGCCTAACCTGTTCTTCTGGTTTTTACTTATGGGGTTTGTCTTGCTTGCAGGAGGAAAAATCGCGTCATTGGGCGTTAGCATGATCAAAGATATTAAAGTCGAAATAAGCGAGCCAATGACAACACCTGCCAATGTACAAAGCGCCCAATAAACAAACGTGACTGCCCATGGATTCTTCAGCAACCGAATACATCAAAATTCTTTTAGATGTTTTGGTAGCTGCAATAATAAC
>DPLR01000367.1:914-3745 GCA_003541895.1 Cytophagales bacterium
TTGTTATAGTTGTTTCAATCTTCGAGCTAATTGTTCTCTTAGAGGGCAATTATTACTCGCCTATACCGTTTGGCTTAACTGACCTCCAAATGACCACAGGCAACCAAACCACAGCTATTGTTTCAGGACAACTTTTGGGGCTAGGTTTCGGCATATCCTTTTGGTTGTTAGTCTTCGGGGGCGGCGGAAGAAAACTGGTATCTCTTGGTTTGGATATGCTTAGGGGCAGAAAAATAAAGGTCCGACAAACTATTAAAACCTGATAATTGAAAGGAGAAAATGGTGCGGTCGCCGGGATTTGAACCCGGGATCATTAGCTTGGAAGGCTAAAGTCCTAAACCAGACTAGACGACAACCGCTCATGTTTTGCTGTTTAAGGCTGTTTTTGGGCTTATTTAGGTCATCATTACGTGCTTGACCTATTTGACCACTTGTTGCCTTTTCAGTTGTCAGAGAAATGCCTTGTGTTTTTAATAAAGTTTTCAGAAATTCTAAGTTTTCTATCTGGCAGTAGGTAAATTGCGGCTTATTGGATTTTGCATCATTGTGGGAATAATGGCGACCCCTTGCAGACCTAATGGAGCCATCATTGTTTAGAAATAATTGTGCCAGTCCTTCTTTCTTACATTGAAGACAAACTAACTTTATGCATTTAATTTTCATGCCAATTCCTTCTGCTTGGAGCTGGCTGGAGAGCTAGAGAAGTTATATAATGACCATTAAAGAACAAATTTGGTGCGTAAGACTTCAGTTAAGTAAATTATATTACTTAACAGATTGATATGTTACAATATGGCTAAGATGGGAAAATACATCTCATTATTCTTAGTTGTTGCCTTAACATTCTCTAGTTTGCTCATGATTGAACCCATAAATGCTGAGACAATACCTAAACCATCTGTACCACAATTCACAGTTAAGTATGTTGATTTATCCTATGATGTTCCAACAACTACTTCCATAGACCAGTATACAGGGCAAACTATCACACATCAAGGTTACCATGTAGAGAACGAGACATTACAACTTACCATCAAAAACCAACCTTTTACCTCATATATAGATAATGGACAAAACATTTCCTTCTATTATAATATTAGAGCAAAGGGATACTTTAGCGACCAATGGATTGAATTTTACTCTCCTGACAATGGATACCCAACAGAATCAAGAGTTGATTTTACAACAATTACCATTGTTTTAGGCGAAAATTCAAGGTTTGGCTATACTCCACCAAATTCTAAGATAGATTTTCAAGTTCAAGCATTAATAGGCTCTGTGCATCGTATATCCAATATTACTGCAGGCAACCAGTCTCCATTGGAAATGTTTCCTTGGATCTTTGATGGACAAACAAGCAGTTGGAGCAATACACAAACAGTGACTATACCTAAAAGCTCTACTGTGAGTACTTCACCAGCTCCAACTGAATCACAGCCAAATGTGGGTCCTACTTCATCTCCTATTTCCAGCCATAATGATGGTTTATTCATGGCTCTAGCCTTTGTGGCAATAGCAATCTTGGTGTTTTCTCTTATCACTGTACTGCTCTATGTTAGACACCTAAAGAGAAGCATACCTAAGACTTAGCTCTGCCATTTAGCATAAAAAAGTGAAAGTTCTCTAAATATGCAATTCAGCTTAGACAGGCTTCAGTTATACATCTCATAAATAAAAGAAATAGTCTGAGGACATAAAGCATGGTTATGGCTTAGCGATTCTTTTTTTCGCCCCTTTTCTTATAGGGACAAAAAAGCTGTCCAAAGAAGTTATTATAGAAACTTAGAGCTTGTGGGTTCCATCCACACTACATTTGAAGTATTCTGTCTTAGACATACTTGAGAACTTGGTTTTGGTCAATATGAAATTTGGACACAGTCCTCATAAGCTAAGGTTTAGGGTCATTCAGGGTCAACAAGGCTCAGAGGATACCCCAGTGTTAAATGACTTTTCATTTGGGAAATAAAGACATTTTTTAAAAAAATCTTAAGGGAAGCCTGTTATTAGGTCATACAAGTAGGCGTCCCATTCGGTTGATTCTTTATTAAGAATCTCCAAGACTTCTTTTAGAACCCTGTGATGTTTCTTCTCATCTTCCAGTATGTTAAGAATAAGTTGTTTAATCTTCTTGTCCTTTACAACTTCACTAATGTCTTTTGTTTGCTTTAGCATTTGGGCTTCTTCTTTGATGTGCATTTCAAGTTCTTTTTGTCCAATATCTTTGCTTTCGGTGCCAATTAGTGCACTTGAGTTTAGGTCTATGAGCATTTGATAAGTATCTGAGTGTTTCTTGGTGTCTAGAATTAGGCTGTGTATGAACAGTCTTATGATTGGGTTTTTTGCTGTTTCATACAAAGGTGTTAGTTTTTTAGCGGTTTGGTCTTCAAATTCTTTTTGTTTCTTGATTTTTAAGAGCTCGTCTTCCTCTAATATTTTCCAGGACAAAGAGATTCCTCATGAATGTTCAAGAACAAATTCCTATTTAACTTTTTTAATAACCTCAATGTCTAACTTGGGCAACAAGATTGTTAAGCAGGTATTTGTTGTCTTTTTTTCGCTCTGAGGGTTTAACTCTAAGTACCTTTTTATGGTACTTTTTCATATTTGGCCTCACTCTCAGGATATCTTACCCTTATCTAAATATTATAAAGCGTTTTATGATGTGCAAATGGGGTGAAGTAATGCTTGCACCCTAAAAGGAGAAAAGTGAAGGTGGGATTGGATGCAAGCATCACACCATTTTTTCACTAAACAATAACCAAGCACTTTCTTCACTTAACATTTTTTGAGAAGACAACTTCACTGTTTTGCAAAGAAGAAAGGGAAAAAGT
>DPLR01000367.1:4083-4224 GCA_003541895.1 Cytophagales bacterium
CTCGTTAGTGGCTTGAGTTAAACAAGGGACTAGAGATTATCATGTCTGCTGTTGCTCTATTGCAGGCAGTTGGAATATTATACAAGACTGCCAATCTAAGAACTGCTTTAACATCGACGTCGTGAGGCTGAGACTCCAATG
>DPLR01000471.1 GCA_003541895.1 Cytophagales bacterium
GCTTTGCTATTGGAGTCCATGGGCTCAAGCATGATGGCAAGCTGTTCAGAACAAAAGAGATTTTTAGCGAAAGGGCACCCCGGATCAACGCATATCTTGAAAAGTGGGGTACAAAGGGATTCACGACGCCATCGATGCTCCGTAACCATGAATGGATGCTCGAGCTCAATATCGATTTTTGTGTTTCGACCTTCGACACCGACCCCTTCGAGCCCGTGCCGGAAGGTGTGGGTACAATCTTCCCTTTCTGGGTACGAAGCAAAACATCCGATAGGGAATTCCTGGAACTGCCCTACACACTGGTTCAGGATTTCACGTTGTTTGTTATCCTGAGTGAAAAAACCAATTCTCTTTGGAAAGAGAAACTAGATTGGATCGCCCAAAACGGGGGCATGGCTCTTCTGAACACTCATCCCGATTACATGAATTTTGATGGCCAAGAACTACTGGATGAAGAATATCCGGTGGCGCTTTATATTGAATTTTTGCAGTACATCAAATCCGCTTACGCCGGAAAATATTTTCCTGCGGTACCATCTGAAATTGCAGCCTACCTCAAGCAAGCCTGAAGCGATTGCAAGTATTTTGCGGCCAGAAATGCCTATCGAGCGGGACCTGCCGCTTGCGCCCGATCGATAGTCTAACGAAAAGGTGTCTCAAACTAGAGACTGTTTCTATATGATTATCCCTCACTCATTCGGCCAATTGCTTATGAAATTTCAATTTTAAAAAAAAGGCTTATTTTGTTTCGTCCACTGCGTCAGGGAAGGCAAACATTCGTAATCCAAGGAGATAGGAATGAAAGTCGTATTGTTTTGCGGAGGGATGGGTACACGATTAGGCGGCTTATCGGACAATCTACCCAAACCGATGGTTAAAATCGGATACCGACCTATTCTTTGGCACATAATGAAGTATTATGCTCATTTCGGGCACAAGGAGTTCATTCTGTGTCTAGGGTATAAAGCAGACATTATAAAGGACTATTTTTTAAAGTACAACGAGTGCGTATCTAATGATTTTACTATGACAAACGGTGGCAGGGATCTCAAGCTAAAAACCAGCGACATCAGCGACTGGACTATTAATTTTGTCGATACGGGTTTAAAAGCCAATATCGGTCAACGGCTAAAGGCTGTAGAGTCTTACGTTGGTGACGATCCGGTGTTTATGGCTAACTATGCAGACGGGCTGACGGACACCAATTTGGCCGATATGTTTGATTTTTTTAAAAGAAGTGGCAAGATCGCTAGTTTTATCTGCGTCAAACCGGCTCAAAGTTTTCACGTGGTTGATGTTGGAGATGGAAGCCTGGTCAAAAATATCAGGTATGTGCGTGACTCGAACATGCTCATCAACGGTGGTTTCTTTATATTTAGAAGAGAAATCTTCAACTACATTCGACCGGGAGAAGAGCTTGTGGTAGAGCCTTTTCAAAGATTGATAAACGAAAAACAGCTTGTCGGGTATGAGGCAGGCAAATTCTGGTGCATGGACACGTTCAAGGAGTACCAGGAATTGAATGACATGTACAACCAGGGAAACGCGCTTTGGGAGGTGTGGAAAGTCAACAATCACGTTGAGGTTAAAGATCGCAATGTTGCGCATTAAGCTGGAAAAGATAGAAAAGTCGCTGCTGACCATACTCTGCCTGGGAGCACACAGCGACGACATAGAGATAGGTTGTGGCGGGTCCATACTCAGGTTTGTTGATCAATATCCAGAAGCCAAAGTTCACTGGGTTGTGCTTTCTGCCTCGAAACATCGGGAGGGCGAAGCACAGGCCAGCGCCGAATTGTTCCTTGAAAAAGCGAAAAGGAAAGAAATCGTCGTTAAAGGCTTCCGGGACAGTTTTTTTCCGTATATCGGTGGTGATATAAAAAGATATTTTGAAGAGATGAAGAAGTCTATATCGCCGGATATCATTTTTTCACATTACAGGCATGACCTTCATCAAGACCACCGACTAATTTCCGAGTTGACTTGGAATACTTTCCGAAATCACTTAATTTTGGAATACGAAATCATCAAATATGACGGTGATTTAGGTTCTCCCAATATATTCGTCCATCTTAATGCAGAAGCATGCCTGAAAAAGATTGAATACATCATGAGGGCCTTCAAGAGCCAAGGTGATCGTTCCTGGTTTACTGAAGATGCTTTCATGTCAATTATGCGAATTAGAGGAATAGAATCAAATTCACCGCATAAATTTGCGGAAGGGTTTTACTGTAAAAAAATTGTGCTGTGAAGGATTAAGTGTCGGGTATTCATATACAGCCTTCCTCGGGGAAGCGAATTAAAATGGCAATTAGAAAGGTTTTACAGTGAATAATTATAAAGAAGTAATCAATCAAGATTTAGCATATATTCTTGAGAATTTAGAAGAAGAATTTGACCTAATGTCGGGAAACAATCTCCTGATTACCGGAGGTGCTGGATTTCTCGGCTATTATTTAACCCAATCAATAACGGTATGGAATCGGAACAGACCTAAATCAAAGAAAATTAATTTAACAGTATTCGACAACTTCATTCGCGGTATGCCAAATTGGATGAATGAGCTTGCTACACAACAAGAATTATGTCTTGTTAAACACGACATGACTGCTCCGCTAAGCACGGACATGCAGGGTTTTCAATATATCATACACGCAGCCGGTATTGCTTCCCCGACCTATTATCGAAAATACCCTAT
>DPLR01000007.1 GCA_003541895.1 Cytophagales bacterium
GCAGATTCATGATCTCATGAGTCATGACACTCATAAGTTTCCGGTAAGACTCAAGCTCCCTTGACTCAAGTTCGCTGCGAATGTCCTGAATTGAGACCAGTTTCAAAAGTGCATCCTGCCTCCTTATCATAGTTGCCCTGAACAAGAGTATCTGAAGGTTGTCTGACATCAGATTCCTGTAAGTGATATTTTCGCCGGGTTTAAGATCGCGAATGGCTTCATAGAAAGCGTGATGTTTAATCTTTAAAATATCAGGATTGGTTGAATCAGGCGAGATTCCTGCGAAAATGCATGCCGTCCTGTTGATAAGCTCAATATGGTCATTCTCATTCAGCACAAGTAATCCTGCTGCTGAATGCTGAATTAAAGATCTGTAGTAAGCCTCATTGTATTCATTCTGCAGTTTTATCTTCTGGAAATGATCATTAAGAAGATTCATACTTTCATAAAGCCTGGCAAAAGTCTTATTATCAGAATTTGCAGGGAAATGAATGGAAGTATCATCATTGCGCAGGGATTCAAAAAATGAGGCAGTCGTGAGATAGATTGATTCATAAATCCTTACAATAAGACGGATAATGATCAACCCTGCAATCAATAGTGAGAACGATACAAGATAATATTTATGTGATAAAAGATAACCTGCAGTTATCAGTGTAATTATTCCAAATATGAGAAGGACAAATCTTGAACGTGTATGCAACAGCAAATCAGATTCCATATTTCTTAAGTTTATTGTACAGGGTCTGCCTGGTTATACCCAGTTGCTCTGCAGTAGTTTTCTGATTATACTCATTTTTTTTAAGAGTGCCTATTATCACTCTTTTCTCCATATCTTCCAGTGTTTCAGTCTGATTGTGAAGAACTGTTTCATTTTCGAAGAATAAGAAGTCGGACGCTTTTAGTCTTTGCCCGTCTGCAAGAATAACAGCCTTTTCAATCGTGTGCTGAAGCTCTCTTATGTTTCCGGGCCACTGATTCTTCTTAAGCTTTGCCAGAGCCTCCTCATTTATCTCAAGCCCGGGTTTATTATATTTTCTGCTGTATATATTAAGAAAGTGCAGTGCCAGATCATCAATATCTTCAGGTCTTTCGCGCAAAGGTGGAATTTCAACTTCAATGGTATTGATTCGGTAAAGTAGATCTTGCCTGAATTTATTTTCTTTCACCATTTCGTACAGCGGCATGTTGGTGGCACAGATCAACCGGATGTTGATCGGCACTTCTTTGTTCGCTCCCACACGACTTACCTTTCTGTTTTGTAGAACCGTAAGCAGTTTTGCTTGCAAAGGCATGGATAAATTTCCGATTTCATCCAAAAATAAAGTTCCATTGTTGGCCAATTCAAACCTACCCACGCGATCTTCTTTAGCATCAGTGAATGATCCTTTTTTGTGACCGAATAATTCGCTTTCAAAAAGTGTTTCAGTAACAGAACCCAAATCAACGGAAACGAAAGATTCATTTTTGCGAGGTGAATTTCGGTGGATAGCCCGAGCAATCATTTCTTTACCCGTACCGTTTTCTCCCAAGATCAGAACATTGGCATCGGTTTGTGCAACGCGCTCTACCGTTGCAAATATTTTTTGCATGGCGGCACTCTGGCCAATGATGTCGCTGAATTTTTCATTGAGCGCTTGATTGATTTCCTGGTTTTTTATTTTCAGCGTTTGAATCTGATCGCGCGATTCGCGCAAGCGCATGGACGAAAGAAGCGTAGCCAATAATTTTTCGTTCTCCCAAGGCTTCAACACAAAATCGGTAGCACCTGCTTTTATAGCCTTTACGGCCATCTGCACATCGCCATAGGCCGTGATTAAAACCACCACAGACGATGGATCGATGTCTAAAATTTTCTGAAGCCAATAATAACCTTCGCTTCCGCTACTCACATCTTTGGTAAAATTCATGTCGAGCAAAATCACATCATAATCTTCATTCGCCATCAAGGCGGGAATGCTTTCGGGATTTTTTTCAACATCCACCTGAGCGAAATGTCTTTTCAGAAAAATCTTGGCGGCTTTTAAAAGATCTTCGTTATCGTCAACGATTAAAATTTTGCCGTGCTTGTGATCAGTCATGCGTCTTGCTTTGAAATTTTCAAATTAGATAATCAATATTGATACCGAGGCTATAAACCTTTTCAAATCTTGAATTTTGAAGGTTTGACCCGTAAATCTATAAAATATTTGTCCGCATACGGACAACTCCGTTCACATATGAACTTTGCGTTTTATTCAAAAACCGCTAATTCCTACCGAAAAGGCGGTTATTATCTTGGCACATATCTTGGCTAACAGGGTATAAAAAACGTAAAGGCTTTTAGTGCATGGACAAGAAAATTGAAAAGAAAAGATTCACAGTAAAGAAAGTTGCCTCTTATCTCGGTATCGCTACCGTTGTAATTTTCATTGCTTACCAATTTATTTTTGCTGACAGGCGGTCGAAGTTGAAAACCGACAAAGACAAGATCACGATCTCTGAAGTAAAAAAAGGATTGTTCAAAGAATACATCCCGCAAACCGGAACAGTTGAACCTGCACGCACGGTTTACCTCGA
>DPLR01000652.1 GCA_003541895.1 Cytophagales bacterium
TTTAAGATTGATTAATTCAAACTTACTGTTAGTGAATGAGGCTTTCTGCCACCAAGCCATGGTTCTGAAAATGATAAGTTGTAACTCTGAAAAGATTTTCCATTGGCTTGCACGCTTAATGAAAGACGCTGGCCATCGCCCACAGGTAACGGTCTCCATTTTTTGAAATTGGGCACATTTTTCAAAGAAAAGTTATTGAATGTGAGGCCAACCGTTCCCACAAAACCATAGTATCCACCCCAACCACCAGATAGCTGCACCTGATCATTGGACTGTTCTTCCAATTTCCAGCCAATATTAACTGTACCATTAGCTGGATTTGGCCGAATGTCTTGTTCAATTTTTTGCGCATTAAAATACCCCATTTGAGACAACCTTTGTTGCGTCATAATGATGTCTGCTCTTCTGAATTTTTGTCCAGGAATTGTGGTCAATTCTCTACGTATAACATGTTCACTGGTGCGCTCGTTTCCGGTTATAGTAACTTGGTCGATGGTAGCTTGATCTCCTTCAAAAACTCTCATCTCTACATCAATAGAGTCTCCTTCCACCGCTACTTCAACGGGTGTAACTCTAAAGAATAAATACCCATCATCCATATAAAGCCCACCAATGTCTGCTCCTCCTTTGGGGTTAAAAGTTGTTTTTTTATCAAGGGCTTGCTGGCTGTATACATCACCTTTTTTAATATCCAATACTTTGTTCAAGGTAGCAGCAGTGTAAAGGTAGTTACCAGTCCAGGTGATGTTGCGGAAATAATATTTTCTTCCTTCGTTGAGTTTCAATTTTAAGTCAACGGTGGAATATCCATTTTTATAAATTGAATCTGAAAGGATATCCGCATCGCGATAGCCCTCTGAGTTTAGATAATCAACTAACTTCTTTTTGTCTTCTTCATATTCGGAACGAATGAACTTGGAGCTTTGAAGGAAGTTGAGTTTTATATTATCATCCAAAAAACCTTTAACCTCTCTCCAACTAGTTTGTTTACTCGAATCAAAATATTCTTTCACATATCGAGGTTTGAAATTAATGATACTTGAAAGCAGGGTTCTATGGAGGGTAATTCGTGCTCTTTCATGCGTTTTTTTCAACTTCTTTTTCAACTTGGCATCAGACACTCGATCATTCCCTTCAAAATAGATTCTGTTGATTTTCACTTTTGCCTGAACGTCTACATCTATTCGTAAACGAACTCCCCCGCGATTGAGTGTGTCTTTCTCCCGGATAATTTTAACCTGAGTATTTAGAAAGCCTTTCTTTACAAAATGCTTTTTTACTGAACTTTCGGCATTTCGTACCATTGCCTCCGTAACAATTTTTCCTCGGATCAATCGCATGTCTTCTTTGAGCGAGGATTGTTTGCCTTGAGATATTCCCGTAAAATAGAAATCGGTTAAGCGAGGCCGTTCGGTTAACCGAATGGTTAGGTATACATTGTTCCCTTCTATACGGTCAGCAGAGATTGTAACATCTCCGACCAAGCCATGCTTCCATACTTTTCTTATTGCATTCGATGTCGCTGCTCCAGGAATTTTTATTCGGTCACCAATTTTTAATCCCGTTAGCGACACCATTGCGTTTTTGTCGAGCACATTCAATCCAGTCACCTCTATCCCAGCAATTGTGTACTCCACTGGATTAGCAAAGCTCAATGCCTGAGACTGAGATTGTGTTTGAGATGTTGCAGGTGTATTTCTTTTGCGGAACTGTCCGCTTGCACCGTAGAAAACTAAGAGAAATAAAGAACTAATTAATAAAATCCGCTTCATGAAAAATCAGGCAATTGGGGTCAACACTTTTCCAAATCTTCGTTCTCTTTTTTGATAGGCGCTTATGGCTTCGTACAAATCTTCTTTGCGGAAATCGGGCCAAAGTTTTGGTGTTATATAAAATTCAGTATAGGCAATTTGCCATAACAAAAAATTGCTTACTCGCATTTCACCACTGGTTCTTATTAAAAGTTCAGGATCGGGAACATTGGCTGTTTCTAAATTTTGTTGCACAGTGGTTTCAGAAATTTGATCAGGATCGATAACTCCGGCTTTTATTTGATAGGCTATTTTTCTTACGGCTTTCACTATCTCATTTCTCCCGCTATAACTGAGCGCAAGCTGTAATGTGAGCCCTCGATTTTGCTGAGTGGAGTTCATAGCCTCACGCAAATTGTTCTGGCACGCAGCAGGTAAATTACTTATGTCACCGATTACTTTCAATTTCACATCGTTATCTAACAAAGTTTTAAGTTCCTTTTGTATGGTGTTAACTAAAAGCTCCATTAATCCGTCAATCTCTTCTTTGGGTCTTCTCCAATTTTCTGTGCTAAAGGCGTACAGCGTTAAATACTTTATGCCCAATTCAGCACATCCCTCCGTAATTTCTTTCACTGACTGAATGGCGTTTCGATGCCCAAATATTCTTGCAGCGCCTTTCTGCTTCGCCCATCGCCCATTCCCGTCCATGATAACGGCAATGTGTTGAGGCAAATTGCCGAGGTCAATATTTTCCTTTAGGGTAGCCACAAGGGTGCAAAAGTAGCCATTTTTTGTTATTCAGTTGGGAAGTTTTGCAGATAATGCCACCTGATGATAGATGAACTAAACTTCAAAAAAGTTTTTTGTAAGGACTACTAGGGCAGGGTATGTCGTAAAAGGTATAGGTGATCGAGAGCCCTGTGAAAAAGTAAGTATCATAATCGTTAGGATTGCCGAACTGGTAATTCTTACTTGATGAATTACTTTTAGAAATATTGTCAAGGTAATCGAAGAAGGTCTTTCGCATCCCTATTTCTAAAGAGAGATAGTATTTAGGATTGAGAACGTATTTTATCCCAACGCCAAGCGGTATGGAGATTTGAACATTACTGTATTGAGCCGTTTTCTTTGCGTTACCCGAAATCCCAAAGAGGCCAGCACCGGCAAAAAGGTAAGGCGTAAACCTAAGCCGCCTCACATCATC
>DPLR01000335.1 GCA_003541895.1 Cytophagales bacterium
ACGCTTTTTTCTAATGATACAAGTCAAAAAAATTATTCAACTATTTTCTTAACGATTGCGTTGCGGCTGCTTTCTTCAAATAAATATTTTGATAACGGAACACTCCGTTCTGTAATTTAAAATCAGAAACAGGCACATCACACATGTCATAATCCTCTATAGCAATAAACCACTGGATGCGCACTTCACTAGCTTGCCACGTTCCGGTTCGTGTAAAGGGTGCTTTGGTAACAGTGCCATCGGCATTGGCGCGTACGTAAATAGTCCACGTGGCTTTACCATCGGGAGTGAATACGTACTTATCGGTTTCTGAATTCAACTGTTGGCCATCTACCAACATATAATAGGTGCCTGCATAAAGTTTAAGATACGGGTTGGGCGGAGGTGGTGGTGGCACCTTCTTCAGATAATATCCATTCTTGCTTCGAAAGAAGTTGTCAGAAAATTCAAACGATGTTGGCTTGTTGTTTTCATCCTCTTTTAAAAATACTTGTAGTGAACCTTCGCGTGCTTTCCATATCGATGAAACACTTGTTGGCTTGCCAACAACTCCATTGTCGTCCATGGTAGGCGAAATGATTGAACAAACTCCATCGGCACCCAGTTTGATTATAGTAGCATAATTCAATGGCTGTTCTTGTCCATCATTCAATAGATAGTAAACGCCTGAATATTTTTTGAGATAAATGGGGTTTGAAATAAAAATTGGATCGAGGTACGTGTCACTTCCAATAAAAAGACCTGCATCTAATTTATAATCGGTAGTTAGTTCTTTTCCATTTTTAACCGAACGAATTTGAAGTTGTCCGTCATCGGCTTTCCAACTGCCTTGATTTTTCACGGGCACTTTAGAAGGAATATCATCTTTATCAAGCGGGAAACCTACGCTGCTCCATTTACCATCGGCTGTAAGAATTAATTTTTCAGATGTTGCTGTTGGTGTTTCGACTCCAAACGGAAGGATGTAATAAGAGCCAGCATACTTCTTCAAAAAAGAATTCGGCTGACTAAAAGACAAGTCTGGAAAAATTAATAAGGCTACAATGAATAACCTACTTGAGGCCCTCAACAAATAAATTCCAACCATGACAACACAATTAAAGTGTTTAAATATAATTCAAAAAGGAATGCTCATTCATAGGTCTGCAACAGTATGGCAGAATTTAATTAAATTGGTAATGCCCATAAATCCCCAATCATCATGAAGTCTATAGTGATCGTCTTGCTTTTGGTAGCGTGCCCTTACTTGCATGCCCAGAAAGTAGATTCATCGGCCAAAAATAAAGTAAGCAACAATTACATCGATCCACTGTTTGGCAACAGAGAAAAAGGGCTTGAAATAGTTAATCTGCGCACGGGCCATAAAACAATAATAAATAAAAGCAGAACAGTGTGGATACAATGCGAAAACGAACGCGGAAAAACAAAAATAAAAAGCGCGCAGATTGTTTCCATTGATGACGACAAAGTAACTTTTAAACCACACGCTAAAAACTTCAAAACAACTACTTATTCCGTGTCAGATATAAAATACATTGGGTTTACCACCCCCGGACGTATTATTTATTCCACCATTTTAAACATTATCCTCGGTGGCATGATAGTAATAGACACTGTTATTGAAACGTGCGCCCACGGATCTGGAGGATCATGTGTGGGGAACGATATTTTCGTTTCGTTTAGAAAAAATATTTATGTTTATAAAAAGTCCACTGGGCAGAAAAGATGTGACATCCATGTCGTTCCAATTTAGAGATCAACTAACAGTCTCTCCTTTTTATTATATTCACTTAAACAAATCGCGCTATGACTGACAATAAAATCGAGCCTGGTGATGTAGTGAAGTTATCGGGTGCTCCCAACTTACTGATGACGGTTGATCACATTTCAGGCAATGATGTTACGTGTATTTGGTTTGATGCCGAGCTGCACACTATTACACATAAGTTTTCCCTTTCCGCGTTGGTGCTGGTAAAAAAGAAAGGTCTGTAAAATTGAATTCAGTCTTTTTTAAAAAGCGGATCGATCGTCATCCAAGCAATGACGGGAAAGAAAACCATTGGCACAGTAAGTCCAGGAAATAATTCAGGATAAGGCTGTGAGAGCGGAAGTGTTTTTGCGATAGGAATAATCACGCAGGCAAAAGAACCCACGCTGTAAACAAAATTAAAAATGATTGCTCCCTTAGTAAAAAATTTGGTGAGCATAGCGTAAAGCAAACCTGCCGCCAATGAAACGCCAAGATTCAACCCAACCAGGCTTCCCATATTGATGATGTTGGAGTAATCAACTTCGGTAGCAAAAAAATAAATCTGGTTGTAGATATTGGCCGCAATTGCAGCCAATATCCCCGCAACCAGTGATTGTATAAAAATTGGTTTCGTTACCAAATTATTTTGTGACAGGTACGTTAATTGAAACTTTCAGCGAAGGCATCATCTTAGGGTGACGGCCATCATCCAATTTAAAGTCCATGCGGTTCACCTCGAAGTTAGCTGCAAATACATTGTTGCTAAATGTGAAAGGCAATGTGATTTCTTTTTTCACCCCGTGCATCTCAAGAGTCCCTTTAGCTTCGAAGCCAGCAGCTGATTTTGCAATGGAAGAAGAAACGAATGCAATGGATGGGTATTTTTCTGCATCAAACCAGTTCGCACCTTTGGCGTGAGTGTTTTTCATACCGTTGCCTGTGTTGATCGTAGCTACGTCAATCGTTACATCAAATTTTGAAGCTGCTAAATTTTTCTCATCGAATTGAATTGTTCCTTTCAATCCTCTGAATTCGCCTGATGGATCGCCACCATCAAATTTAACGGTATAGCTTTCATCAATTTTCCAATTCTGAGATTGAATAAACGTAAAGGCTGAAGCTAAAATCAATGCCAATGACGCGAGTAAATAAATTTGTTTTTTCATAGTGAAGGTTTAGTTATTAATAAAAACAAGTTAACGAAAGCAACGGCACAAAGTTTTTAAATTCCGACCAATGCCATTACTTTATTGACGGATTCAAATGTTAGTTTGACGTATGCTTACGCGAATTATAAAATTCTTTTGAGAAGATGAATTTTTTCTTCTAGACTTTAAAAAATATTAACAAAAATAGTTGTGCGTTACATTGCCATGACAAACTCTACCTCAATGGCATTTTTGTATTTGCCCTCAACGGCATCGTGCGGAAGCGGCATGCGTTCGCCTTTGGTATGAATCCGCGATCCGTCTATTCCGTGTAACATGAGATACGATTTCACTGCATCTGCTCGGCTATGCGCCAGTGCCTCGCTGGCTAGGGTTTCCTTTTTAATTTCTTCCGCACCCAATGCATCCATATTTTCAGGTCGACCATCACAATGTCCATGAATGATGATGTTGGTTCGCTGATCTTTATTCAACAAGGTTACCAGTTCATCCAATTCATTTTTAGAAACCGGCCTGAGAAATGCAGAGTTAACTGTAAAATGAACATTGTTAAAATCAACATAGTCATCGCTTCGCGCTTTGTCTAGCGAAAGCGTAATCACATCGGTATTGTCAAAACCTTTTTCAACGGATGGATTATCGTAGAAAAATGTAATGCTGCGCTCTTTGTATCCAGGGATTATCGCGGAGACTTTGTACACGTTTCCTTCAACTTGCGGTTGCTGCACCTTAACCACTTCACCACTGTTGATCCATCGGCAACTAGTCGAGCCGCTCTCTTTCAATAGCAAACTACAAATAATTTCGCGGCCATCTGCATTGCTGATCACTTTAAAGAAAATCGGTTTTACGCTGGACAGATTGGCCAATGAGCTTTTGTTTTCAGGAAACTGAATCTTCGGAGGATTTACACTCACTGCTTGCAGTTCTTCTAACGAAAATGTTCCAGTGCTGAAACCTAACTTTCCATTGAATACCCATACGCTTTTGAACTCGGTTTCTGTTTTGATTTTCAACGCGCTATTTTTCGCGCGGGTTATATCACTAGTCTCCATCAGAAAAACATAATAAAGATGGGTAGCCGGATTTATGGCGTATTGCGCGTTGAACCCGCTCCGGTTTACTTTTGATGTAAAGTGCGAAGCGTTCTCAGCCGTGCTAAATGTTCCGATCACAACATAGTGTGAATCTGATTCACTTATTTGAGCGCAAGCGCTGATCCCTATCGATAGAAGAACCAGCAAAACGATTGAGCGTTTCATAATGAATGTTTTTATTTCATTAACAAAGAACGGATGCCCACCTGTTTTAAGCCATGAACATTTAACTCGTTAGAGATGATTGTTGTCAGTGAAGCGGTTGATATAAGTTGATTGTCTCTTACGGGAATTTTCCCGTATTGAGCACGGGAAAATTCCCGTTGCGGAATACTAATGGCATGGGCATCGCAGCTGAACATCAACCGAAGTATTCAATATGTTTTATCGCGCAACCGACCATGCCGTGGGGTCAGGAATTGGTTTATATCTGGTGAAAGAAACCGTTGGGAAATTGAATGGCACCGGTCAAACTTACTTCTGAACTTGGTCAATTTACCGAGTTTCAAATCACACTACCTAATAATCTGGGTTAACTAAAGAAATTATCATCGATCGCTCCAACCGAAATTTGAAAAATCAGTTTACTTTAGAATATGACTTGAAATCGATTCAAATGGAAATCCTATGTTGATAAAAAAATCATATTTATTGTTTACTGTGGCATTACTTATCACAAGTTGTAGCACTACCGGAAAAGTAGAAGGTACGTTGTGCTTCCCTTCCGAATACATTCCAGCAATGAATGTATATCTTAAAGAAGTAGCCAACAAAAAGATTTATCGTTTAGAAAATAAAGAAAATCAGCGCTCGTTTAGGTTTGCAAAATTGGCCGAAGGAAATTATGTAGCCTATGCCTATACACAAGAGGCGCTCGCAGTAGACATGAACAATAAAAAAATAAAAACGAGCGGAGGTTACACGCAAGCGGTTCCATGTGGGTTGACTGCCTCATGCAAAGATCATTCGCTGATCACTTTCAAAGTGAGCAAAGGCAAAACAACGAAAGACGTAAAAATCTGTGACTGGTATGGCGCGATAGTGCCAAGTGAATAATATTCTAATCTAGAATAAATTAATTCGCGATTTCCTATTTCTTTTTCTTGATGACAATTTGCGACTGTTGAACTTGTATTATTCTTGCGAAGAGTTCTTTAAGGGTAAAATATTCTTCCGAATTGTAAACTGATTTTGAAATACTAAGGGTATTCCCAACCTGAACTTTATTGCCTAGCATGCTCGAATTAAACAATAACCTACCCCCTCCCTTCGGTAACGAAACAGCAGTGTTTTTTGGCAATTCATCAATAATATAATTATCAGGAAAAGTAAGTGAAAATAAAATGGACTGTTCCAGCGGAGCACCAAAGTCTACAGGATAAGTGCGTTCGGTGGATTGGAAAGGATTTTTCTTCCAAGATTCTATTATGAAAGGTGATAGGTAAAAGACTTCCTGTATAGCAGCCTCTGAAAATTTTAAATTATAGATTTCAATAAAGGGCTTTTCTAAGGAATCAGTTCCTAAATTCACATAATTGATAACTTCAAAATCTGGCCAATTAGCCGCCTGACTTTTTACGTAGTCTTCTTTGCTGGAAAAGGAAAAATATTTTTCACGTTGGTTAAAAGCATCATAGCCAAAATGAGTTTGCTTAAACGTTCCAAATAACGACCCATCCTCCTTCAATACTAGTTGAACTTCCGTTACCTTTTTGTCTTTCTCCTTTAGCTTTAAATCAACCCATTCAGAAACTTCATTCATCAGGCGTATCTTTCCGTTCAGGCATTTTTCTGGAACAAATCCAAAGGAATAAAGTGGATTAGTTGCGTCAAGCCAATATTGGTCAGTGCCATTAGTAATATGAGCAATCACATAATTAAAGTCTGACATTACTGGATGAAGCATAACCGGCAATCCATTCGCTCGGGTTGAAAGAAGGGCAGGTTCGGCTTTGATCCCAATAGATTGAAGTGCCCCAACCAATGACAAGTTGATGTCGGCCACATTTCCTTTCTGTGTTTGGTAAGCTTTCTTTACACCTTGCTCGGTAAAGTAACCATACACTTCGTTCCAGTTATAATGCTTTTTGATTTCGTTAAAAACAAATTTTGCTTTTTGCACCGGGTCATCAATTCCTGTTGTCAAAAGTTGCATCTGATTTCCAAATAATTTTTTAGCTTGTTTTAGCTGAACTCCGAATTGATCATCATCTTTAAGGCGTCTGTCTACGTCCTTCCATTCTTCGGTATACTTCCGCACTTGACCGTCAAACCGTTTAATTTCAGAAAGTACAAAATTGATGTAAGAAATGAAATTACTTTTGGCTGTCATGTACATTTCTTCTTTGAAAGCAGGAATGTCTCTCATAGCATATTTCTCTAAAGCG